>CAXBMV010000727.1:0-1943 GCA_963976575.1 uncultured Gammaproteobacteria bacterium
AAGCAACCAGACGCTGATCGCCGGGATTGTCTTCGCGCAATAGCATCACACAATCACCTACCGAGGCATGTTTGCCAAGCATGGTTTCAATTTCGCCCAGTTCAATTCGATAACCGCGGATTTTCACCTGGTGATCGACGCGCCCAAGGAATTTAATCACGCCATCCTCGCGATACTGGGCCAGGTCGCCGGTCCAGTAAAGACGTGCACCATCGCTTTTAAACGGGTTGGGAATAAACCGCTCTTCGCTAAGATCAGGTCGATTTAGATAGCCGCGTACCACACCCTGACCGCCAATAAATAAATCGCCAGGAACACCCACCGGCACAGGCTGGAGATTTTCGTCAAGAATGTAAATATCGGTGTTGGAAATGGGACGACCAATGGGAATATTACCGGAGTCATCTACTTCATGGGTAGTGGACCAAATGGTAGTTTCTGTTGGCCCGTACATATTAGTAAGACGACCTGTAAGTAGCTGCTTTAAATCTGTTGCCAGGGCATTCGGGAAAGCTTCGCCACCCACCATCATATGTTTAAGCCTGGCAAGTTGTTCCCGAGCCTCAGGGTCGAAACAAAGCATGCTCGCCATGGAAGGCGTGCACTGGAAATGGCTTACTTCATGGCGTTCCAGTTGAGCCGGTAAACTCTGATCTGATTGTGTTGTATCTGCCGATGCATCGGCCAGCATATTGCTCAAGTTGCGCACATCCTTCAGCAAAGGCAGGCTGGCCATTACTTTTTCCGTATCTACGCCAAAATCCAGCAGGCAGGCTATTTCATCTACCCTCGCACCTTTGCAACGATCAACCATCCTGGCGCAGGTTTCTACTGTGCCAAACAAGCCACTGGTTTCAAAGTACCGATCGAAAGCAAAGTCGAGAATGGTTTCACTCTCTTCGCTGGTTAGACTTTTAATATCGATGTCTTCGACCTTGGTATCAGCTCCGCCAGGGCGTTTGAATGCCGGAAAAGCCCAGGCGAAATCGATCACTATTTTCATCGCGCTACGCAAATAATCCTTCATCGGTTCACGAACCAGTTCGCGCACCTCTGCATCGCTGTTTCCGACAAAAGCATGCAGCATCAATGTCACTTTCCCCGTTTCAGGATCAAAGCCCGCTTCTTTACGCGCTTCTCGGTAAATACGAATTTTCTCGGCCAGTTCTTCAACGCTTTGTCCCAGCAAATGGGTTAACACATTGACACCCATCTTACCCGCCGCGCGATAAGACTCGGGATTTCCTGCCGTGGTCAGCCAAACTGGTAATTCTTTTTGTACGGGTCGCGGTAAGGTGCTTATTTCCACCATATCGCCCATGGGGTTTTCGAAAGCCACCTTTTCGCCACGCCACAATTTTTTCACAGTTTCGATCTGATCGAGCATGATCTGTTTATTATTCTTGTGATTCTCCGGCCGGATGACGAAATCGTTTGGTTGCCATCCGGAGGCAAAAGACAAACCCACACGACCGTCTGAAATATTGTCCACCACAGACCAGTCCTCGGCGATACGAATGGGATGATGCAATGGCGAGACAATCGAGCCCGAACGAATGGCTATATTTTTGGTAATGGCGGCGATGGCTGCGCCTGTCACCGAGGGATTGGGGTAAGGACCGCCAAAGGCGCTAAAGTGCCGCTCGGGTGTCCACACAGAGCTGAAGCCATTTTCATCAAAGTATTTGGCGCCATCAAGCATCAGCTTGTATTTCGAACTACCAGCGGAATCATCATTACCCCACATAAACATGCCGAATTCCATGGGGCGACGCTGGTCTTTCTTTGATATCGAACTGCTATCACCGCTGCGGTCTTCCCGGTAGATAACTACCTTGAAACCGCGGGTCAGGGTCCAGAATAACTCCAAAACTGAAATATCAAAGGATAAGCTGGTGACTGCCAACCAGGTTCCGGCCGGGTCGTGATCGATGCGCTCGTCC
>CAXBMV010000728.1:0-1942 GCA_963976575.1 uncultured Gammaproteobacteria bacterium
AAAGCAGCAGTACCGCGCCACCGAACATCGCCGCGCGCTGCTTCTTGAAACGGGTCCAGATCAACTGTCCCTGCCCGGCGGTAAAATAGGCTTCCTTGCGACTCTGGTCTACATTGGCATCGGTTGCTTCGACGGTAGCTGAATCAGTCATCTCACTTATCCCAGGATGCTGCGGCGAACCCGCGGATCGGTTAACGCCAGGATGATGTCGGTGACAAAGTTAATGCCGACGATACTGGCGGTGAGCAGAAAAATAATTGCACCGGCTAGCTGCTGGTCATTGGAACGTGCCAATGCTTCGATCAACAGTGCACCCGCTTCGGTGAGCGTGAGGATGAGCGCGACTATGGGTAACTCGTTAAAAATCCGGTTGAGGTCGAATCCCAGCGAATTGATGATGGGGCCGAGCGAGTGTCGTGCCGGGTAACGCCACAACAGACGACGTCCACTGACACCACGTGCGGATGCGGCCAGCACATAGAGCTTGCCGACTTCGTCCGACATCAGCGCGCGTACGGTTTGAATCGCAAAAGCGGTCGCCGACCAGCCGAGGATAAAAATGGGAAGCCAGAGAGAAAATCCTTCACCCGTTCGTATGACCAGGCCGCGTCACGGAACTCCTTGGAAAACAAACCAGTCAGGCTGTCGCCGAAAACCATGGTGGAAAATAGCATGATCATCAGCGCCAGCAGAAAATTGGGCATGGCCAGGCCAAGATAACTGAAGAAGCGCAGGCTGTTATTCACTACCGGGCTTTTCGAGGTTGCTGAAATGATACCGACCGGTATCGCAATAAGATAAGCGACCAGTAGCGAGGTCAGGCAAATCATCAAACTGATCCAGAATTTTTCACCCAGCAGTTGGGCAATATTGACACGCAGAATACAGCTATCGCCATATTCTCCCTGGAAGGCGTTTACTATCCACTTGCCCCAGCGCACGACGTAAGGCTTATCCAGTCCCAAGCGGACTCTTTCTGCATCGATATCGGCAACCGAGATCTGGCTGCCCTGGGTATTCTTGAAGGCGAGGTAGCGCTCGGCGCAATCGCCGGGCACCATTTCCATCAGGCTGAATACGATGAACGACACCATGACCAGGGTGATCACCGCTAGCGCGGCGCGAGTCGCTGCGAACTGAAGGAAATGAAACATTAGAGTTCCCGGGGCCCCCCGTTGTCCTCCCCGAAGTTTTTCAACCCGGGAAGATTATTATTCTGGCTGCGAGCCAAGAGTAGCTCGCAGCCAGATTTATTGTCAACAATCAGGACGACTACTCGTCCAGCCACCATTGCGACGGACGGTAGGGGAAAGAACGATAGTATTCGAACGAGTGAGTCTTGTACTCGACGAAGTTCTTCAGCGCGTTGCGATGGTAAATCGGCGCGGGCACTTGCACTGTGCCAATAAACAGCAGGTTCTCAACCAGGTTCTTCACCAGGCGAGCGCCCAGTTTGTCTGATTCCGGTGTACCGACGATGGTGGATTGAAACTTGTTGATGTCTTCCATCATCTGCTTCGCATAAGCCGGCGGCTCTACGCCACTGGCACCATTCGAATCCACCCACTCGGCCCAAAGCATATTGGTACGTACGGTGAAGTAATCGTGGTAGGGCGGAACCCAGATCTGGTTGGTTCCGAGCACGATCGCGAGCGGTTGACCGTTGCGCCACATGGTGACATCGAGCTTGTTGGACGATTGCGCAGAACGGTATTCATCCGGAGTGACTTCCTTGACCGTAGTCTGGATTCCGGCAGCGGCCCAATGCTGACCGACCAGTTCGACCATGGCGGCAGGAACACCCTGTACCGAGAATTGCAGGTTGATGACCAGCTTCTTGCCGTTGAGCAGTTCACGAAAACCGTCGCCGTCGACGTCTTTCAGGCCCATATCGTCAAGCAACTTGTTGGCTAGTTTCGGATCATACTGAGCGAAATATTGC
>CAXBMV010000729.1:0-1938 GCA_963976575.1 uncultured Gammaproteobacteria bacterium
ATCGACGCGCACGTGCATCAAAAAGCGATCCAGTTGCGCCTCCGGCAAGGGATAGGTGCCTTCCTGCTCGATCGGGTTTTGCGTTGCCATGACGAGGAACACTTCGGGCAAGGGGTAGGTTTTTGAGCCCACCGTGATCTGACGTTCGGCCATGGCTTCGAGCAGCGCCGACTGCACCTTGGCCGGCGCACGGTTGATTTCGTCGGCGAGGATCAGATTGTGGAACAGCGGCCCGTGCTGAAACTTGAAGCTGCCGTCCTGGGGCCGGTATATCTCGGTACCGGTGAGGTCGGCGGGCAACAGGTCCGGGGTGAATTGCACGCGATGAAAATCACCCTCTATGCTATCGCCGAGCACCTTGATTGCGCGCGTCTTGGCGAGTCCGGGTGCGCCCTCGACGAGCAGGTGACCGTCCGCCAGTATCGCGATCAGCAGCCGTTCAATAAGCCTGTGTTGACCGATTATTTTTTCGCTAACCGCCTGCTTTAAATTCAATATTTCCTGTTGTGACAAGATTATTCCTCTGTTACAGATTGATTATTTCGGGTTTCGGCGTGGCTTAGAGTGCATGTTGGGCACAAAGTTTACTCGATTGGAATTTCTTCAGGGTAGTAAATGCCCGGTTTTGATCCAGATAACCGTATCCTCTTCGACAAACGGGCAATGCTCGCTGTTGTGGGGGTTGCGCAGCCAACTGCCCGCCGGGTAAACGCCAAATTCATCCTGCAGGGTTCCACTCAACACAAAGATTTCCTCGCCGCCAAAATGCCGGTGCGGGTAATAGCGCGTGCCCGCAGGCCACTGGTACAGGGCCACGGTTTCGCTGTCGCAATCATACAGGGGCATCATTTTGAGATTGTCTTCGGCGGGCAGCCAGGCGGCCTTGCGGGTATCGATACGCAAGCTGACGAGGTCGTCGGCTGCGAACTGATCCAGCTTGACCAGCAAGTCACAACCCGTTTCGCTGAAGGGTGAGTGCTTCGAACCCGGCGGGTTGCGCAGGTAGCTGCCTGCAGGGTAGTCGCCGTGTTCGTCGGAAAACACGCCTTCGAGTACGAAGATTTCTTCGCCACGCGGGTGCAGGTGCTGGGAAAAGGCCGAACCCGCGTCGTAACGCACCACGCTGGTGGTATGGCCGTGCTCGGCCGCCTCGCGCGCCAGGGGTTTACGCCACACGCCCGCCATTGGACTGGGCTCCCATTCCATGGCGCTGGTATCGATTGTTACTGTCTTGTCGAGCTGCATATTTAACATGCGCGGAATTTACAAACACCGGCTAATAGAAACAAGGTAAATATTACATCATCTGCCCTTTTTCAAGGGATGTGGCTGGAATTCTATTGTCAGGGAAAGCGTCAGGTATTCTTCGCTTCTAAAAATCTAAACGTCATCCCGGAAGGCGCGCAGCGACTGTCCGGGATCTCCAGAGGGTTCGCGCTGATGGGTTTTACTTAACGGCCTGCAGCCCATACGTCTGGAGATCCCGGACATCTGCTGCGCAGATTCCGGGATGACGTTCATTCTTTTGAGGGATTTCAGTGCCTGGCCAGTGCGAGCGCAGCAGCTAGGTTTTGGGCGTCGCGAGCGACGCATTGGCAAGGCGTAATTCGAAAAACAAGCGCAGTTTAGTAAACCTAAATGAGCATTGTTTTTCGAATTACAACGCGGCCAATGCAAGCGCAGCAGCCCAAAACAAAAAAAAAAGCAGCCGAAGCTGCTTTTGAAGATGGTGCACCTGCTCACGCCGATGAAACGATAAACGCCAGCCGGGAATCAATACCCCTGGGGGTAAGGGCACCGGTAAACTTGCCTGTATCCGATTCAGCTTTTTCAGCCACCTGATCGGCATACACCCCATCCAGTAACACCAAAGTCTATGCAACGGCGTTCGACAATGAATCACCCAAACGGGTTAAATGACGACAGCTGGCGGGTTCA
>CAXBMV010000730.1:0-1928 GCA_963976575.1 uncultured Gammaproteobacteria bacterium
TCATCTGCGCTTCTATCTTACCTCTGGTTGTTTCTGAACCTTCACCGGCTTCAAGTAATGCTTCGCAATCGCGGCTGGACAGCGAACTGGGAGGAGAGTCGATACCGCCGAGATCCTTTTGAATAAAAACCAGCTTGTCGGCTTTCAAGACGCTGGCCACTTCGCTGGCTAACTCTTCCGCAGGAAGATTGAATACCTCTCCGGTACGCGAATAGCCGATATTGGATAATAGAATAATGTGGTTCTGATCGAGCAGGTCCTGTATTGCCTGGTGTTTGATGGTGCGCACTTTACCCGAGTGCTGCATGTCAATTCCATCGATCACGCCAAGTGGCATACCGGTTACAAAATTGCCACTGAGCAGGGAGATTTCAGATCCCGACATCGGAGTATTCGGTAAACCCATTGATAAATGCGATTCGAAGTAAGACTTAACTTCGTTGATTGCCTGGATTATTCGGGGCATGCTGATTTCATCACTGATACGGATATTGCGATGAAAGCGGGATTCGAGATTATTTTGCGCAAGGTGATTATCGATACGCTCGCGGCTGCCATGCAACAGGACCAGTTTAATTCCGAGGTGGTTGAGCAGGGCGATATCGTGAACCAGACCGATAAATCGATCCGAAAATATAACGCCATCGGAAATCAGAATGACGAATGTTTTTTTACGATGAGCCTTGATATAGGGCGCGGCACCCCTGAACCACTGCACATATTCCTGCTTATTGCCCATTACTTCTTTGATCCGGTAAACTCTGGTCGGCACAGTTTATATTACATTGGTAACAGGTAACATAGACCAGAAAGGGAATTGGATATTAATAATAATCACAATCAATCCGTAAGCAGCCTGCATCTGCAGCAGCAGGAGTTAGTCAGCTTTCTCTATCGTCGGGTTGGCGTCGGCATTCTGATTACCCTGTTCATATCGGCTATTGCCTCGCTGGTGGCTTACATAGAGCTCGAAATTCAGGGCAAGCAATATTGGGTGCTGGCCTGGTTCGCTATCATGTTGCTCATTTCCGTGGTGCGATTGCGCTTGCGCAGGCAGTTCCGCAAGGCCAGCAACAAGGCTTATTTCCCTTACCAGACCTGGCACAATCGATTTTTCATCGGCGTGCTTGCCTCCGGCGCAATGCAGGGAGTAGGCGCAGCTTTGCTTATGCCGCATGTCACTACCAACCTGCAAATTATCCTGCACTCATTGTTGCTTGGTATGGGTGCCGGTGCGATCGCCTATCTTTCCACTTCGCTGCGTATATATATTGCCTACCTGGTTTCGATCATGTCACCGGTTACCCTTTGGCTACTGCTGCAGCAGACACCGGATGCTTACGTACTTAGCTTCCTCTACGTATTCTTCATGTTTGCCGGTTCGATCAGTGTGAAACGCATGAATGAACTGGTTAACGATGCGCTTTATTTTCGCTTCGACAATGAAACCCTGGTGTCAGACTTGCAGCGTTTGCTTGAATCGGTATCGCAATCGAACAAGGCGTTGGAGAAAGTATCGACCACTGACGAATTAACCGGTATTTCCAATTATCGTGCCTTTCGCGTACGCCTCGAGGAAATCTGGCGCCAGCACCGCGGCAGCAATGTTCAGGTTTCGTTGATCAAAATCAATGTCGACTATTATCACGAATTCAATGCGCATTACGGGCAGCAAGCAGGCGACCGTTACTTGCGTGAAATTGCGGGAATGTTAAGTGCTGAAATTTCTGATAAAAGCCACCTGGCAGCGCGTCTCGACGGCGCCGAATTTGCGCTGTTGTTACCCGCTTGCAGTAGCGAAGTCGCGCGCGAGATCGCTAGACGCATAGGCGATGGCCTGGCACAAAAAAAGGTAGAACATGCCAAGTCCCGGGCTAGTGATTATTTAACCCTGAGTATGGGGCTGGGAAGTCAACTGGTAGGCTTTA
>CAXBMV010000731.1:0-1914 GCA_963976575.1 uncultured Gammaproteobacteria bacterium
TGATCGACAGCCAGGTTGAATTGATGGAGAAGCACTCAGCAGCGCTGGACTTCGAAGCGGCGGCACAGGTGCGCGACAAGATTGAAACCCTGCGCCACGTCACCGAAAAACAGTTTGTCACCGATTTCGATGGCGATATCGACATCATTGCCTGCGACATGCGTCAGGATTACAGCTGCATACAATTATTCATGATTCGCAACGGTACCTCGCTGGGCAACAAGGCATTCTTCAATCGCAGCAGGCTGGATAATGATGCTGCCGCATTGCTGGAAACCTTTATCATGCAGCATTACTCGCGTCACCCGGCGCCGCGTGAAATTATCGTCAGCCATGCGCTGGAGGATCCGCAGTTACTCGCAGATTCGCTGTATCAGATACACCAGACGCAGATCCGAATTTCTCACAATGTGCGTGAGAAGCGACGCCAGGCGCTGGAGAACGCGGTACGCAACGCCAGCCAGGCGCTGGATTCCTATCTCGCCTCGGCGAGCATGCTGAACAAGCGCTATCAGAGCATGGTCGAGCAATTCCATCTCGAACAGGCTCCGCAACGCATCGAGTGCTTCGACATCAGCCATACCATGGGTGAATCGACCAAGGCGTCCTGCGTCGTGTTTGGCGCAGAAGGCGCGATCAAGGCTGAATACCGTCGCTACAATATCGAGGGCATCCAGGCGGGGGACGATTACGCGGCGATGCGCCAGGTGCTCGAACGACGCTATAGCAAACGCCGCGACCTGCCCGAGCAATTGCCCGACCTGATCCTGATCGATGGCGGCAAAGGCCAACTGGGCATAGCGCTGGAAGTGATGGAATCGCTGAATATTATGACCAGCAAGCCCGGCATGCGCATCTTCGGTGTGGCCAAAGGCGTACAGCGCAGGGCCGGATACGAGGAAATCATCGACGAAGAGATGACCCCGTTGAATATTCCGATGAATTCTCCTGCGCTGTTATTGATCCAGCAAATCCGCGACGAAGCGCATCGTTTTGCGATAACCGGGCACCGTCAGGCGAGGGCGAAGGCCAGGCGAAAATCACGGCTCGAAGAAATCCCCGGCATAGGCGCGAAAAAACGCCAACTGCTACTAAATGCATTCGGTGGCCTGCAGGGTGTGCAAGCTGCCGGCATAGAGGAATTAATGCAAACTCGCGGGATTAATCGCGAGACCGCACAGGCTATCTATGATACTTTTCACGGCTAGTCGAACCGCGCAACAATCATGATTCTCAACCTGCCAAACAGCATCACTTTCTTCCGCATCGCGCTGATTCCTGTCTTCGTATTTGTGTTTTATCTGCCGTTTGGCTGGGCGAATATCGCCGCAGCGGCCATTTTTACGCTGGCCAGCATCACCGACTGGATCGACGGATACCTGGCGAGGATGCTCAAGCAGGAATCGTCTTTCGGTGCTTTTCTCGACCCGGTCGCCGACAAGTTAATGGTAGTGGTCGCGATCGTATTGCTGGTTGAAACCCACCCCAGTATTTACATCGCGCTGCCATCGATCGTCATAGTTGCCCGGGAAATCCTGATTTCGGCGCTGCGCGAATGGATGGCCGAGCTCGGCAGCCGCGAAACCCTGCAGGTTTCACTGATCGGAAAGTCCAAGACCAGTGCCCAGCTGGTATCCCTGACCATGATGATTTATGCCGATCCGATCTATGGACTGCCCACCTTTATGCTGGGCCTGGTGGTCTACTACCTGGCTGCATTTTTCACGCTGGCATCGATGGTGAATTACCTGCGCGCCGCCTGGCCGGTGATCCGTAAACACGCAGGCTGAAAAAGCACAGCATTTAGCGGGATGCCAGCTTGACAGCTCAAAGTGATTCTATAGAATAGCGGCTCTTTTGCGGGAATAGCTCAGCTGGTAGAGCACAACCTTGCCAAGGTTGGGGTCGCGAGTT
>CAXBMV010000732.1:0-1902 GCA_963976575.1 uncultured Gammaproteobacteria bacterium
TGTTTAAAGCTTATATCGCGTGGAGTGTTATTGCTGATATTATAATTCTCAGTGGTATAATCTATTTAATATTTTTTTAGGAGAATAATGAAAAAATTAAAAGATACATTAATGATAGGAACTTTCTATGCAGTGTGCACAGGTTGTCTATTGCTTGTACTGTTCGGGTTACCGGGATTTGCGATGAGCAAAGAAAGACCCGTCAAGGCGGTAATTTGATTTGCCTCACCCGCCCCGAGATACTCGAAATTCCGGTTTAGCTGTGCTGTTTCCATTCCCAGGGTTTGACCCGCTGCATCGGTGTGACATTGAAAGCATTGCGTCGCGCTGGGAATTTGCCAGATCCGGCTGCCCGTATCGACCGTACTTCCCGCTAAAACCAGGTCGGCATCGGTCCCTGCCGCGTTCCATTTGTAGCTGTAACCCGCCCAATTGCCATCGTCGTGGCGCATCATCAGGCGCGTCTCGGCGAGAATGCCATCCACGACAAACTCTTTTACCAGCACACTGCCAATAGGCAGATTCCAATGCCCGTCCGCAGCGACACTGATATAACTGTTATCCGGTAATGCCAACCATCGATGCTTTAGCGCGGCATCTGACCACAGCGGCATGTTGACAGAATAAGGGATCATGCCGGTCACTTTCTGGCGGGGATCCGCAACGGAAACGCAGCCGGTTTCGGAAAGCTTTTGCGGAAAAACCTGTGGCGAACCTCCCGCCGCGACCAACCTGGGATGATCGTTCGCAACGGCATAAATCTCTCCTGCGTTATCCTGGCCCCAGCTAACCACGGAAAATGTACCTACATTTCCTATTGCCACTCGCGTGCCTTCGCCCGTCAACGGGTCGAAATCCAGGGCCCAGACGACGCCACTGCTCCATTCGGAGAAAATCAACTTTCCCGACAGCTCTGGCAGGGCGCTGCCACGATAAACGTATCCGGCGATAACACTGATACCTTCACTACGGGAATACTCGACAACAGGGTCTATCCAGTCTGTACTATCGCAAGGCGTGGTGTTGTAGCAAAGCGTGCCCTCTTTATGCGGCCATCCATAGTTTTTCCCCGGCTCGACCAGGTCGATTTCTTCGCGATCCGTCTCGCCAACATCTCCCAGCCAAACGCCACCGGTAACCCGGTCAATACTGAAGCGCCAGGGATTACGAAAACCGTAGGCAAATATTTCCGGCATGACACCAGGTGTATTCACGAATGGGTTGTCGGCCGGGATCGCGTAATTGCGCACGGTGGTGCTTGCATTGACAGGTAAAACATCGTTATTGAATGGATCAATGCGTATCAGGCTACCACGCAGATCATTAAGGTTCTGGGATAAGGCCCTGGTATTATCGTCGCCCAGTGACAGGTAGAGGTAGCCATCGGGACCAAAGTGCAGATCACCACCGTTGTGGTTACTGTTTATCTGGACCTGCTCAAAAACAACCTCTTCCTGCATCGGCGAATCAGCGAAAGTCTGACCTCCGTTTGAACTGGTAAATTTGGAAATTCGCGAGTGGGTGCCAGTAACATAGGAGACGAAAACAGTGCCATCGGAGGCAAAATAAGGCGAAAACGCGAAACCGAGCAAGCCTCTCTCTCCATCGATCGCGACACGATCGGAAATATTCAGGGCCTGCGCGGAAGTATTCACCGTGGGTTGGTTGGCGAAACGAATCAGGATGCCTGCCCGGTCGGCCACAAACCAGAAATTGCTGTTGCCGGGTATTTGCTTCAGCCCGGTGCGCCGATCCGTCGCCAGAAACAAACTCGGTGAGGTAGCGCTGAAAGCATAGTTACCCAAACTGGGCCTTGCTGCCGCCAGGCAGGTTGCATTTCCCGGTCGCACACCAAAAACTATCGGTGGACCGGGTGGTGAGGCAAGCGGGTTGACGTTGACC
>CAXBMV010000733.1:0-1895 GCA_963976575.1 uncultured Gammaproteobacteria bacterium
AGGACACCGACACAGAGGAACATGGCGCCGGAAATGAATCCGTGCGAAACCATTTGCACCATGCCACCTTCCAGCGCAAGCGCAGCGCCCTGCCCGCCATCGTCGGCACCCATGATGCGAAACACGATGAAGAATCCCAGCGTGACAAAACCCATATGCGCGATCGACGAATAGGCGATCAGTTTCTTCATATCGCGCTGCGCCAAAGCGACGAAGCCTATATACACGACAGCAGTCAGCGACATGGTAATGATTAACCAGTCCAGTTCGGCGCTGGCGTCCGGCGTAATCGGCAGGCTGAAGCGGAGGAAGCCGTAGCCACCTATCTTCAACATAATTGCTGCCAGGATGACCGAGCCGCCGGTGGGTGCCTCCACGTGCGCGTCCGGTAACCAGGTATGCACCGGCCACATCGGCACCTTGACCGCGAAAGCGACCAGGAAAGCGAGGAAAATCAGCACCTGCTCGTTCAGTGTCAGCGGCAACTGATGAAAGTCGAAAATGGCAAAACTGCCCGACTTGCTATACATGTAGATCAGCGCCACCAGCATCAGCACCGAACCGATAAAGGTATACAGGAAAAACTTGATGGTAGCGTAAATTCGGTTGGCGCCACCCCAGATGCCGATCACCAGAAACATCGGGATCAACATGGCTTCGAAGAATACATAGAAGAGAATCGAATCCAGTGCCGAGAAGGTGCCGATCATGAAACCTTCCATGATCAGGAAAGACGCCATGTACTGCGAGGCGCGGTACTGGATAACTTCCCAGGCTGATATCACCACGATCACCGTGGTAAACGACGTCAGCAGAATCAAGGGCATGGAAATGCCATCGACGCCGAGGTAATACTCGATATTAAACGCTTCTATCCAGGGATGGCGTTCGACAAACTGCATCAGATGCGTATTGCTGTCGAACTGGAGATATAGCGGTATGGTGAGCAGGAAGGTGATGATAGAAACCACCAGCGCAATCTTGCGCGCGCCCGAGGGCTCCTTGTCACCGGCAAATAAAACCAGTATGCCACCGATTATCGGTGTCCACACAACCAGGCTTAGCAATGGCCATTCAGAATACATAGTTTATTGTTTACCTTATCCTAGCCCAACAGGGACCATCCCAGTAACAGGATCAACCCGGAAATCATTGCAAATGCATAGTGATTCAAATAACCGGTTTGCACATGACGAATAACGCCGGAAACCCAGCCCACCAGTCTCGCGCTGCCATTCACCACCAGGCCATCGATCATCAGTGCGTCACCGACACGCCACAACACCTGGCCGATGCCTCGACTGGTGGCCGCGAACACGATTTCATTGAAACGATCGAAGTAATATTTGTTGTCGAGAATTTTATAAATCAGTTCGAAGCGTTGTTTTATCTGTGTCGCAAGCGCCGGATTCTTCAGGTAGATATACCAGGCCGAAAAGGCTCCGGCGGCAGCCAGATAAACCGGCAGGCCTAGAAATCCGTGCATGACAAAATTAAACGGGCCATGGAAAACCTCGGCAACCGCTGCCATCGCACCGTGCTGCTCGAATACCGTTATCGCCTGATCGAAGAAACCACCAAACAATACCGTCTCTATGGTCAACCAGCCGATGATCGCCGATGGTATAGCCAGCAGGATTAACGGCAGCGTTACCACTGCGGGTGGTTCGTGCAAATGCGAACGCGTGTGTTCATCCATGCGTTCCTCGCCGTGAAACACCAGGAAAAACATGCGAAAAGAGTAAAACGCGGTAACAAACACACCCAGTAAAATGGCCAGGTAAGCGTAGCCTGCACCCCAGATTTCCGCGTTTTGGGTGGCCACGAGTATCGCATCCTTGGAAAAATATCCCGAACTGCCGGGAAAGCCGATAAGCGCCAGGGTTCCAACCAGC
>CAXBMV010000734.1:0-1895 GCA_963976575.1 uncultured Gammaproteobacteria bacterium
ATTCGATTGAAAGAACTGAGGTGTATGGGTTGGCGCCACCAGGCCGAGGTCCGCCTCGCGGCAGAGGCTTGAGGCACTGCTATCGGTTACACCGATGATCTTCGCGCCTGCCTTTTTCGCCAGGCGCACCGCATCCAGTGTGTCGCGTCTATAAGGCTGGAAGGTTAACGCCAGCAGGCAGTCGTTCTCATTCATGCGGATGATATCGTCCGAGGGCAGACTGCCGTGTCTTGGGGTAAGAATGAAATGATCGAAGCCCATACGCGCCACGTACCAAAAGTTATAGGCGAGCGGGTAGGCCAGGCCGAGGCCGAGCACGTAAACCCGCTTCGCCGCTATCATCCAGTCCACCGCCTGGCTCAATTCCTGCACTGATTGCTGATCGAACATGCGTTCGCAATTGTCCATACAGGCTTCTGCCATGCTGGCAAACACTGCGCTACTGCCGCCCTTGCGATCCAGTTCCTGCAGCCACTTCACGCGATCGGGTGAACTGCCGATACCGCCGCGCACGAAATCGCGGAAACGCTCGCGCAGGGCTTCGTAACCGTCGAAGCCGAGCTGGCGCGCGAGGCGCACAAAGCTGTTCGGTTGTACCTCGGCATTGCTGGCCAGCGCGCGCATGGATTGCAGGCCAACCTCGTGAGGGTGATCGATGATGTAACGCGCGCACAGTTGTAATTGAGCCGGCAAATCATCGAATTCGGCGAGCAGGCGCGCGATTACTTCTTCCTGCGATCGCGGCAGTGCGGACTTGATCAGCTTGAAACTATTTTGTGACATCTGTGCACTTGATTTAAATATTGTTACAAGTGTATCATCGGCCGAAGATTTAAATCAACTGCTATTCGGCGGGGTCAGGGCGATGCAATCGACTGCAAAAATAGTCATTATCGGTGGCGGCGTAATGGGCTGTTCGCTGGCCTACCATCTGTGCAAGCAGGGCGAAAGCGATGTATTGCTGCTGGAAAAAGGCGAGCTTACCAGCGGTTCTACCTGGCACGCGGCCGGGCAAATCACCCATTCGGTGAGTCATTACAGTCTTGCCAAGATGGCGGCCTATGGCACCGATCTCTATCCTCGCCTGGAAGACGAAACCGGGCAGTCCTGCACCTGGCATGGCAGCGGCAGCCTGCGCATCGCTTACACGCAGGACGAAGTCGACTGGATCAGGTACACGCTATCGGTGGGCAAGGGTCTGGGCCATGCGATGGAAATCGTTTCGCCGGAACGCATCGCCGAAATGCACCCTTTTTATAATCTGGAAGGCGTCAAGGCCGCGCTCTACACGCCTCACGACGGTCACGTTGACCCGGCCGGGGTTGCCTTCGCCATGGCCAAAGGCGCGCGCATGATGGGCGCAACAGTGATGCGCCAGAACCGTGTCACCGGCATTAGCCGCGCCGGGGATGGTTTTATCGTGCATAGCGAACAGGGCGACATCGAAGCCGCGCGCGTGGTCAACGCCGGCGGTACCTACGCGCGCCAGGTTGCTGCCTGGCTGGGGCTGGACCTGCCCATCGCCAACATGCTGCATCACTACCTGATCACCGATACCGTGCCCGAGTTCGTGGCATTGGAAAAAGAATTGCCGGTAATCCGCGATGATTCTCAAGTATCTGGTTATATCCGCATGGAACAAAAGTCGGGTTTGATCGGCATTTATGAAAAAGCCAACGCCGCCTCGGTGTGGGACGACGGCACCCCCTGGGCAGCCGAAAATGAACTCTTCGAGCCGGACTATGATCGCATCATGCCCTGGCTGGAGAATGCGCTGGAACGCATGCCGATACTCGCCGACAAGGGCATCAAGAGCGTGGTGCACGGCGCCATCACTCATCCACCCGATGGCAATATGTTGCACGTACCGAGCAGTAGGCGCCATGCTTCAGGAC
>CAXBMV010000735.1:0-1888 GCA_963976575.1 uncultured Gammaproteobacteria bacterium
TACCGGAACGCAATTCTTCGCGTATACGTTCGAATATGAGCACGTTGGCATCCACCGCCATGCCCACGGTCAACACGATTCCGGCGATACCGGGCAAGGTCAGAGTGGCCTGCAGTATCGACAATATCGCGATCATCAACACCAGATTCAGCGCCAGCGCCAGGTTGGCGACCAGTCCGAAAACCTTGTAGTAAACCGCCATGAACACCAGCACCAGCAGGAATCCGATCATGACCGACATGAAGCCGCGATCGATATTATCCTGGCCAAGGCTCGGTCCCACGGTTCTTTCCTCGACGATCAGCATGGGTGCGCGTAATGCACCAGCGCGCAGTAACAGCGCCAGATCACGGGCTTCGCGGGTACTGTCCAGCCCGGTTATTTCGAAACGCTTGCTCAACTGGTCGCGTATCGTGGCGATGTTGATGACCTGGGTATCGGTGGTTCGAAAACGCTTGCTCTGTCCATCGATCTCGCGGTATTCAAACTTGTCCTCGATAAAAACCACAGCCATGGGTTTGTCGATATTGTCACGCGTAATCTTGCTCATGCGATCGGCGCCCTTGGCATTCATCGTAATGGTGACATTGGGGGTTCCGCTGCGCGTGTCTATGCCCGATGCCGCACCGACGATTTGATCACCTGTGACTATGACGCTGCGTTTCAGCAACACCGGTTCACCAGTTGCCTGGCGGTAAAGTCGCGCAGCAATCGGTGTCTTGCCGCTGGCAGCAGCCTCGCCCCAGTCGTTAAAACTGCCGTGCACCAGACGGAATTCCAGAGTCGCCGTGGCGCCGAGGATTTCCTTGGCGCGCACCGTATCCTGCACACCTGGTAACTGCACTACCACGCGGTCATCGCCCTGCCGCTGGATTAACGGCTCGGCGACACCCAGTTCGTTGACGCGGTTTTTCAAAGTGGAAATATTCTGTTCAATTGCGGCTCGGCGCTCTTCTTCCAAAGCCGTCGGGGTAAAGCCGATTTCGACGAACCAGCCGCGATCATCGTTGCTGTCTTTAAATTCAAAATCGCGGAATTCCTCTTCCAGCAACAGTCGCGCTGCATCGCGCGCCTCGGCGCTGGCAAAGCGGGATTTGACTGCCAATCCTTCGACCTGCACCGAGTTATAACGAATTTTTTCTTCGCGCATAAAACTGCGCATCTCACCGGCTACTCGATCCAGTGATTTATCGATAGCCGATTCCATGTCGACTTCCATGAGGAAGTGCACACCACCACGCAGGTCCAGACCGAGGTACATGGGCAAGGCATTTAACGAGGTCAACCAATCGGGTGTTGCCGGGGCAAGATTAAGCGCAACCGTGTAACGCGTATCGCTGCCGCGCAGGATATCCCGAATTGTCGTGGCCGCCTTCAGCTGGGCCTCTTCCGAGGTGAAACGCACGAGTATATTGCCGCCATCAATCTCGATCGCCTTGTGGTCAATGCCCTCGGATTCCAGCAGGTTGGTAACTCGTTGCAGTTCTGCCTGATCGACCAGGTTTACCCGGTGCGAAATCTGCACAGCCGGATTTTCTCCATACAGGTTGGGGGCTGCGTAGAGCGCACCGATCAACACAATCAGTACGAGGAGAACATATCTCCAGGGAGCATAGCGATTTACCATGGCGATTAAAGGCTTTTGATGGTGCCCTTGGGCAACACCGAGGCAACAGCGTGACGCTGGATCTTGACTTCGACGTTTTCTGCGATGGTGCAGGTAAGGAAATTGTCGTCTACCGCAGTAATTTTCGCCACCAGGCCACCGTTGGTAATCACTTCGTCACCCTTACCGAGTTCGCCAATCATGTTCTTGTGTTCCTTGGCTTTTTTCTGCTGCGGACGGATCAACAGGAAATAGAAAATACCAAACATCAGCAACAACGGC
>CAXBMV010000736.1:0-1886 GCA_963976575.1 uncultured Gammaproteobacteria bacterium
GACGTGGTTAGTCGTGCGATGACGGTAGAGATAAACGAAGGTCGCGGCGTCGGTCCGGATAAAGACCACATTTTCCTGCACCTCGAGCATCTTGGTTCGGAGGTTATCGATGAACGGTTACCGGGCATATCCGAGTCGGCAGAAATATTTGCCGGGGTCGATGTCGCCAAGGCGCCGATTCCAGTAATCCCGACCGTGCATTACAACATGGGTGGCATTCCCACCAATTACCAGGGCGAAGTGGTTACGCTGAAGGATGGCGATCCGGATACCGTGGTGCCGGGATTGATGGCGATAGGCGAAGCTGCCTGTGTTTCTGTGCACGGCGCCAATCGTCTCGGCTCGAATTCCCTGCTCGATATCGTTGTTTTCGGTCGTGCCGCCGCGTTGCGTGCCGCCGAGATCATCAAACCTGGCACGCCACACAAGAAGATTTCCGATCAAGCCAGTGATGCTATCGTCGACAGGCTGGATCGCCTGCGTAATGCCTCCGGTGGGTCCTCGACCGCGCAGATCAGAAACAATATGCAACGCACCATGCAAAAGCATGCGGCGGTATTTCGTACCGGCGAGTCGATGCAGGAAGGTGTCGAACGCATGAACGAGATTTTTGCCAGTTTTGCCGATGTCTCGGTTAGCGATCGCGGCATGATCTGGAATACCGATCTGGTGGAAACCCTGGAGCTGGAAAACCTGTTGCTACAGGCGCAGTCGATTATCCAGGGTGCGCTTAATCGACCCGAAAGCCGCGGTGGGCATGCGCGTGAAGACTTTAGCGAACGCGACGATGAAAACTGGATGAAACATACCCTCGCCTGGGTGGATGAACAGGGCAAGGTCAGCTTCGATTATCGTCCGGTACACATGTATACCCTGAGCGACGAATGCGAAGTCATCCCGCCGAAAACACGGGTTTACTAGGAGATATCCATGGCCGAATTTTCTTTACCCGCCAATTCTGTAGTTAAACCGGGCAAGCTGTTCAAGGCGGCCGCCGGCGTGACCAACATCAGGCGTTTCCAGGTTTACCGTTACGATCCACAAAGCGGTGAAAACCCCTATACCGACACCTACGAAGTCGATATGGACAGTTGCGGTCCGATGGTGCTCGACGCCTTGCTCAAGATAAAGGATGAAAGGGACGCGACCCTGTCACTGCGTCGCTCCTGTCGAGAGGGCATATGCGGCTCCTGCTCGATGAATATCGATGGTGGTAATACGCTCGCCTGTACCCAGTCGATTGCCGATATCAAAGGTGACGTCAAGGTTTACCCCCTGCCGCATCAGCCGGTAGTGAAGGATCTGGTTTCCGACCTGACCAATTTCTATGCGCAAATTGCCTCGATCGAACCCTGGATGAAAACCGATTCGCCGACGCCACCCGATCGCGAGCGTCTGCAGTCACGCGAAGACCGCGAAAAACTCGATGGCCTCTACGAATGCATACTTTGCGCCTGTTGCTCCACCAGTTGTCCGAGTTACTGGTGGAACAGCGATCGTTATCTTGGTCCCGCGGCATTGCTGAATGCTTATCGATGGATTGTCGACAGTCGTGACGAAGCTACCGGTGAGCGTCTGGATGAACTCGAGGATCCATTCAAGCTGTATCGCTGTCATACCATCATGAACTGCGCCAAGGTCTGTCCGAAAGGATTGAACCCGGCCAAAGCGATTGCCGAAACCAAGAAATTGCTGGTTCAGCGCAAGATGTAATTGCAGCCTGCCGTGTCTGAACTCTCCCGATTACGCTGGTTGTGCCGTCGCGGCATGAAGGAACTGGACCTGGTGATGAGTGCTTATCTCGACAGCGAATACGAAACCGCCTCGCTCATCGAGCAGGCGCATTTCAAGGCCCTGCTGGAACTGCCAGACCCCGATCTCTACGG
>CAXBMV010000737.1:0-1882 GCA_963976575.1 uncultured Gammaproteobacteria bacterium
GAGACATAATTCCGGATCTTCACCCGCAATCAGGGTTTCGTTAAAACCACCTACCTGTTCGAAAACTTTTGCCCGCACCATGCAGGTTCCACTGACTTCAGTCACCTCTCCAATCTCGGTATCCCATTCCATTTCGAATAATCGGTTATAAACCGAGTTATCAGGAAAACACTCCTTTTTTCGGCCGGCTACTATGCCCACATCAGGATTTTCCGCCAGGGTTTTCACGCCGCCAGCAAGCCATTGCCCATCTATCTCGTCATCGCCGTCGACGAACTGAACATAGGGGAAGGTCACCCCCTTTTCTTTTAAATAGTTAAATCCGGCATTCCTCCCCCTGGCAGCCGTGAATGGCATGGCGGGATCCAGCTCTACGACGTCTACACCCAGCGATTTCGCCAACTCGACGCTACCATCGGTTGAGCCCGAGTCTACGTAGACTAACTTGCGCTTGTCGCCAAGAGTGGAAATCAGGCTCTTCTTCAATCGCTGACCTTCATTGCGACCGATGACTACCACTGCCAGGAGATCGCCGGTTTCTGGAATTGATAAATTTGAACTGGTTGCTGCTTGCATGGATTCACTCATTTTCGCAATGACTGAAAAAAGTCATTGAAACTATAATAGGTGGACATAGATAAAAATGCGATGGGTATCAATAAAAGCACTCTCAATATCATGCTAGGATGCTCCGCTCTCGATCACCCGGTAAAATTGTAAGCAATTGTTGAAGCTCCCCTTACCGAGTTGCTCATTAGTTTACAAGTCTCTCAAGCACAGGAATGTAAAGTTCCGAATTCGAGCAAAACTTAATCCATGAAATTACTTACAGTTATCTTAAACTACAAGACCGCGGACATGACGCTTAAGGCTGCCGACTCAGCCGTGACAGCGCTCAATCATTTTACCGATGACTGGCAATTGACCATTGTTGATAACGATTCACAGGATGGTAGCTACGATATCATCAAACGGGAAATTTCCAGAAAGAAAGACACCCACTGGCAAAAGGTCAATGTCGTGGAGTCCGGTCAAAACGGTGGATTTGGTGCCGGTAACAATTTTGCGATTCGCCCTGCACTCGATGCAAACCCGCCACCTGAGTATATTTACATCCTTAATTCCGATGCTTTTCCTGACTTGACCGCGATCGAGATCCTGGTCGAACATCTTGATAATCATCAACAAACAGGTATTGCCGGTAGTTATATCTATGGTATCGACAATGTTCCTCACCCAACAGCCTTCAGATTTCCAACTATTTATAGCGAGATTGAAAGCGCTGTCGGGGTGGGTGCGGTAAGCAGGCTGCTCGACAATTATGTCGTATCGATGGGCATACCGGAAGCGACCCGAAAAGTGGATTGGCTGGCGGGTGCCAGTATGATGTTCAAGAGCAGTATGCTAAGGCAGGTGGGGCTGTTTGACGAAAAGTTTTTTCTCTACTTTGAGGAAACGGATTTGTGTAAGCGAGCCCTCGGTATGGGTTGGGAAACGGTGTATGTGAAGGAAAGTAAAGTCGCTCATATTGGTTCAGTTTCGACCGGCCGGAATGAATGGCAACGAATCCCCGAATATTGGCTCGATTCGCGTAAATATTACTTCTGCAAGAATCATGGCCGCGCTTACAATGGTGTCGCAACAGTTGCCAAATTGCTGGGCGGGTTGGTCTGGCAAATTAAAAGACGCGTGCAAAAAAGGCCCGATGTCACGCCGCCGTATTTTTTGGTCGATTTACTCAAGCACTGGATCAAAAATTGAATAACTACTGAACTCGATCAGTTCATAACCAATACTGTAGTGATTCAGTCTGCTCGGATGACTGCCGGTGCTGCCTGATTCTAACTTCGGATAAGTGGTTGCGTCGTTCTGTTTTTATGGG
>CAXBMV010000738.1:0-1875 GCA_963976575.1 uncultured Gammaproteobacteria bacterium
TTGTAGAACGGACGATATTGCCATTGATCGAGCAGAATCAGGTTCGACGCGTGCCTGGCGCACCGGTTATGACGCGCCCCGCGCACGCAATCTACCCGGCGAGGCCAGCCCATCCGGATGTGCAGGAGATCGCTTTAGCAGGCCTGCACGATATCGCGGCCAGGACAATCGGGAGCAATGCGCGCCTGGACATGTAACGTCAAAAGAAAATTGATCGAGTCCCTGAGATAAGCTAACCATTAGTTTAACTTCCGGGTAAAGTGCAATAGGCAAAAGGGTGAATGATCACTTCAGTTCACACTCTGTCCTGTTTCCACATCGGCTATAAATTTAATGGCCCGACTTTTTCTCTATCGAATATCCCCTGGGCAACAACACAAAAAGTTTTCCCCGCTGCTTCATCAGCCCCGCCAGCTGTTCGGCGTCGTAACCCTGGCCCCAGAATACATCGGCGCGAACATTGCCCTTGATGGCGCCTCCAGTGTCCTGCGCCAGCATGAGCTGGTTGAGCGGCGTTTGTTGCTCATTCGGTAGCGTGGTCTGCAGCCATACGGGTGCACCCAGCGGGATCACGGTTCGATCCACAGCAATACTGCGCCCTGGGGTAAGCGGCACGTTAAGCGAACCAACAGGGCCGTTAGACGGATCATCTCTCAGTTCGAAAAAGACATAGCTCGGGTTTCTCGAGAGCACCTCGTTCAATCGCTCCGGGTTCGAGCGTAACCATTCCTTGATGGAAAATAGCGTGACCGCTTCTCTTTCCAGTTCGCCCATCTCAATCAATACCTTGCCGATGGATTGATAGGGGTGACCATTTTGTCCGGCGTAGCCCCCCGCTGTGGTAGAACCATCGCTGAGCTGTACCCGTCCTGAACCCTGGACATGCAGGAAAAACGCATCGACCGGGCTATCTACCCATAAAATCTCTGTGCCCTGGAGTAGATTCTGATCCTGGTCCAGTTGCGCACGATCGAAGTAGGGCACTATCCTGTTGCCCTCCAGCTTGCCACGCAGTCGCATATTCTTCAGCTGGGGATATACCCCACCAAGATCAACAATCAGTAAATCCTGTGGAACGCCATAAAGCGGGAATTGATATTTCCCGGAGCGCTCCCAGCTACCCTGTAACAAAGGCTCGTAGTAGCCAGTGATCAATCCTTCAGTTTCGCCACCTTCAGCATAGACGGGGCGAACTTCGAAATTTGACTCGAAGAAGCGTCGGACTTCGGCATCATTCGGATCAATCTGAATTTTTGCCAGATCGCAAACCGCCTGCCATTGTTCGTGCTTGAGCTTCTGGCAGCTCTTCAAAAATCCCTGCCAGGCGTCACTTTGATTGTCTGTAGGCCAGTCTTGCAGGCTCGACCAGGCAATCGGGCTGCCAATTCCGGGTGGACGGGTTGTACAGGCGCCCGCCATAAACAGACAGAGTAAGAAAACGAACAAGGATTTATGCATTGCGAAATTGTACCTAAGTGCGTAACCAGGCGACATCTAATTAAGTTAACTGTCACCTTGATTCCGCGGGCGTATAAAGCGAGCTTAAATTATCCGATAATTAAGCTGGTAATTAAGTTAACTGTCACCATAATTGCGGCCCTGTAATTGCCAGGAGAAAGCAAAAGTGAATCTCGTGATTGAAATGCTGGGTTATTTCGGCGTCGTCGTGTTTGCCATATCGGGGGCCCTGGCCGCCGCGCGGGCGCGCATGGATGTGGTCGGCTTCGCCTTGCTGGGCGTGGTAACCGGGGTCGGTGGCGGTAGCCTGCGAGATATCCTGCTTGGCCAGTTACCGGTGTCCTGGGTAGCGCAACCGCAATATATAGTGCTCTGCGTGATAGCCTCGGCAGCGACCTTTGTCAGTGTACCGATCAT
>CAXBMV010000739.1:0-1873 GCA_963976575.1 uncultured Gammaproteobacteria bacterium
ATCGCCAGTCTGACCATTTGCGGCTCAATGGCGATACGCACTTCGACCATTTCCACCGGACTGGTGATGCTGGATATTTCCTGCTGGTTGGTAATTTCACGATGCGACACATAGGTACCACTGCCAACCTGCCGCGTCACCAGCCCCTGTTCTTCGAGTATCTGCAACACCGAACGTATGGTGCCGCGCGAGACTTTGAACTCTTCGGCCAGATTACGCTCGGCAGGCAGGCGCTCTTCGAAGACGTAATCCCCTTCGAGGATGCGTCGACGTAGTTGCGTGACGACATTGTTGGTCGTGACACCCACCCGGGATACCGCGCTCTTGCGTGGTGGCTCGAATGAAGATGCCAGTGACATGTCAAAAATATGTGCTGGCGCTTTTGGGTTCATGGTTGCCGCGATCCGATTTATTTAATGGTACGGTAAATTGGTACAATAGTGCGGCAAGATGAGGCACAAATCAACCCGAAATTGCACCATTATTGTGAATAAGCGCTATAAAATTTGTTTATCGGCAGTCGCTGGTTAAGACGGATTCTGATCGCTTTCACGGCTCATCATGACAGGTCTTTATTTTTCAAAATAATGTTAATAACTTATTGATTTATAGATATTAAAATTGAAAAGGAAGATTGCAATGATGGTGCCGTATTTTGTCCAAAAACGGCGCTGTATTGCGGCGTTGAAATGCGTATGGTATTAAATTGGTACACTAAGACTGTGATTATTTAACGAAATTGTACAAATAATATCAACAAAGGTCTTGTATTGGTTTTCCGGATGGGTATAACATTGCCCTCTGTCTGGTTCAAGCCGATAACACTCCGGGCAGCGAGCAGGGGGCTTTAAGGGGAGTAGACAGGAACGCTGTCCCTTGTGATTTCCTGGTCAAGAATTGAAAAGTGGCATTATTAGTCCTAATAAACCTTTGGAGGATAAAATGACTGATTTACAAGCACACGTGGAAGCGCCGGGGCGCGCCGATCTGGTCAAGCAGGTAAAAGAAAAAATCAAGGAAACCGGTGTCGATTACATTTATTTCCAGTTTGTTTCGGTAACCGGTCGCATCGTCGGCAAGGGCATACCTGCGGCTCACTGGGAACGACTCGCCGAGAAGGGCTTTCAGCTTGTTTATGGTTCCACCGCTAATCTGTTTGTCGACCGTCACGGTGACTATATAGGGTATGGGCCGGAATCCTCCGAACTGGTCGGTATCCCCGATCCGGAAACTTTCTGCCAGTTGCCCTGGGACAAGCGCGTCGGTCGCGTCTTTTGTACCTTGTTCCGCAACCGCGAAGAGCGCGAAAATCCGGGTGGTGCATTGTCCTCAGATTGCCGCGGAAACCTGCGCCGCATTCACGACGAGTTCCAGTCCAAGCATGGTCTCGACATGCGTTGCGGCACCGAGCCGGAAATGATGTGGCTGAAGCGCGGCGAAGACGGCAAGATGGCCGGCGGTGTGACCAAGCCGAATTGCTATCACATCGACCAGTTCGAAGAATTGCGTCCCACCTTCATGAAAGTTATCGAGTACTCGCAGCAAATGGGTCTCGACATTATTCAGGGCGACCACGAAGACGCACCCGGACAGCTGGAATTGAACACCCAGTTCGACGATGTTCTGCGTAACGCCGACCGCCTCACCACTTATCGCCAGATCTGTGCGCAGGTAGCACGCGAAGACAATCTGATCGCCTGTTTCATGTCCAAGCCGTTCATGGGTGTATCGGCCTCAGGCTGTCACCACAATATGTCGCTGTGGCGTGGTGGTGAAGATGTAGTGAACAAGCTGGGCATGGATAGCCTGCCCGGCATGGATGGCTCTTTCACCTACCGTGTTGGTGGTGAAAATACTTTTATGCCGGATCCCA
>CAXBMV010000740.1:0-1862 GCA_963976575.1 uncultured Gammaproteobacteria bacterium
AGTCCAGGTCGCTATAGATGCCATGCGTGCAGCCCAGGGATCGCATAATTTCATTTCTATTACGCTGCAGGGGCACTCAGCTATTTTCACTACTGCGGGTAACGAGTACACCCACGTGATACTGCGCGGTGGCAGCGACAGGCCCAATTACGATCGCGTCAGCGTCAATGATGTCACCGAGAGACTCGAGGCGGTGGGCCTGAATCCGCGATTGATGATCGATTGCAGTCACGCCAATAGCCAGAAAAAATTCAAGAAACAAGTCGAAGTCTGTAGAGATATCATCCACCAGATCAAGACGGGGCAGGATAATATCTTCGGCCTTATGATCGAGTCGAATCTGGTGGAAGGTCGCCAGGATTACCAGCAAGGGGTGAAGCCGACCTACGGTCAAAGTATTACCGACCCCTGTATCGGCTGGGAAGATTCTGCATTGCTGCTGCGCGAACTGGCCGAGGCGGTCAAGGCGAAGCGGGAAATCATCGGCAGCGCATAGCCAGGTTGCGGCGCAATGCCAGGTAAGTCAAAACGTGGCAAGGCGACAGTAAAACAGCGCCCTCGATGGCGTAAAATCCTGCTGCTGATTATGTCGTTGCTGCTACTAGGCTTCGGCGCTTATCTTGGTTATCTGAATTATCTGATCAACGCTCGTTTCGAAGGCGACACATGGGCTCTGCCTTCACGCGTGTTTGCTCGCCCTCTGGAAATCTATCCGGGTCTTGAACTGGACCTGGAAGCACTCGAATACGAACTGGCGTTATCGAATTACCAGCTGGTTGGCAATCAACCTTTGCCGGGACAATATCGTTTGCTGGGCAGGTCGCTGGAATTGCACAGTCGCAGCTTCGACTTCGCCGAGCAGGCGCAGCAAGCCAGGCGTGTGCAGGTTTTCTTCCAGGCGGGCAGGGTGGATGCGATCATCGACTCCATCGACAATGGCGCACTGCAGATATTTCGATTGCCACCACTATTGCTGGGCAGCTATTACCCGAATAGCGGTGAGGATCGATTGTTGCTGGAAGCTGACGAGATTCCGCCCATGCTGATCGATATATTGACCAGCGTCGAGGACCGCCAGTTTTTCAGCCATTACGGCGTTAGTCCTATGGCTATACTGCGTGCCATGGGAGCTAATTTGCGTGCCGGTCGAACGGTGCAGGGCGGCAGTACGCTTACCCAGCAACTGGCGAAAAACATGTTTTTGACGCCGAAGAAAACCCTGCTGCGCAAGATCAACGAGGCTTTTATGGCCTTGCTGCTGGAAATCCGATTCGACAAGAACAGTATTATCACGGCTTATATCAACGAAGTTTTCCTGTTGCAGCAGAATCGTATCGCGGTACATGGTTTTGCGCTGGCCAGTCGCATGCTGTTTAGACGCAGCCTCGATCACTTGCAAGTGCAGGATTTGGCATTGCTGGTAGGTATGGTCAAGGGGCCGGGGCGTTACAATCCATTTACCAATCCCGAGTTGGCTTTGCAACGCCGCAACCTGGTGCTACGGGTGAGCAGGGACCATGGCATCATCGATCAACAGGCTTATCAGCAAGCCATAGACAGGCCGCTAGGTATAGTGCGCAAGCTACCCGGAGTAAATCCCTTTCCGGCCTATCTCGATCTTGTAAAGCGACAGTTGGCCAGTAATTACAGCACTGAAGACCTGGCCGCGCGCGGCCTTCGCGTCTTCACCGCTTTCGATCCTTTGGCGCAGCGCAGCCTCGAGAATGGACTGGCTCGTGGTCTGGACCGGTTTAAGCAACCCGACCTGCAAGCTGCGGTGGTGATAGTTGATTACCTCAATGGTGACGTGCGCGCCTTGATCGGCGATCGCGTTACCGATTATCCCGGTTTCAATCGTGCGG
>CAXBMV010000741.1:0-1856 GCA_963976575.1 uncultured Gammaproteobacteria bacterium
TTCCGCCTCGAACCCGGCTTCGCCGGGGCGCCCGAGATGCGACATGATCATCACCTTCGCTCCCGCATCGATGCAGTGGCGGATGCTCGCTAACGAGGCCTCGATACGCTGCCCGCTAGTAACCTTGCCGTCCTTGACAGGCACGTTCAAATCCTGGCGGATCAATACCCGTTTGCCGGCCAGATCCTGGTCGGTCATTTTCAGTACTGGCATCGACTGCCTCCGTCTTTTCGCAGATCAGGCGGCTATGACGCGCGCCATTTCCACGACCTTGCAGGAATAGCCCCATTCATTGTCGTACCATGAGATCAACTTGACGAAGGTATCGTCCATTTGAATTCCGGCCTCTGCATCGAAATTCGAAGTACAGGCTTCGCCGCGAAAATCGGTGGAAACCACTTTTTCTTCGGTATAGGCAAGTACGCCTTTCATCGCACCCTCTGAGGCACTCTTCATCGCCGCGCAAATTTGCTCATAGCTGGCAGGTCTGTCCAGTTCTACGGTCAAATCGACCACAGAGACATCCGAAGTAGGTACGCGAAATGCCATACCGGTGAGCTTGCCATTGAGTTCGGGCATGACCTTGCCGACCGCCTTGGCTGCACCGGTTGAAGAAGGAATAATATTTTCCAGAATGCCGCGTCCGCCGCGCCAGTCTTTCATCGAAGGACCGTCAACAGTTTTCTGTGTTGCAGTGGCCGCGTGTACTGTGGTCATCAGGCCGCGCTTGAGGCCAAAGTTGTCATTGATCACCTTGGCAATGGGTGCCAGGCAATTGGTGGTGCATGATGCATTCGAAATAATGGTTTCGCCGGCGTATTTATCATTATTCACACCGAATACAAACATCGGGGTATCGTCCTTGGACGGAGCCGACATAATCACTTTTTTGGCACCGGCGTCGATATGTTTCTGCGCGGTTTCCATGGTCAGAAAAAGCCCGGTCGACTCGATAACAACATCGACATCGAGTTCGCCCCAGTTCAAAGCGGCAGGATCACGCTCCGCGGTCAGGCGGATATTCTTGCCATTGACCACCAGGGTATTGCCATCGATGGCGACCTCACCCTTGAACTTGCCGTGAACCGAGTCGTGCTTGAGCATATAGGCCAGATACTCCGGATCGAGTAAATCGTTGATTCCGACTACTACCACATCGTCAAAGTCCTGCGCCGCGCGGAACACCATGCGCCCGATTCGACCGAAACCATTTATACCGATTCGAATAGCCATATTTTATTTCTCCTGTAAGTTTTAACTACTGGGTTCGTCTGTTACCAATAAACCATTAACCGCTTCCACCACCTTGTCGACGGTGAAACCGAAATAAGCGAATAATTCTTTGGCCGGGGCCGATTCGCCGAAAGTATTCATGCCTATGACAGCGCCTTCGAGACCGACATACTTATACCAGCCATCGGTTACCGCGGCCTCAACCGCTATGCGTGCGCTTACCTGCGGTGGCAATACCGAGTCGCGGTATTCCTTTGTCTGGCGATCGAATACCGAAGTACTCGGCATCGACACCACGCGGATATTTTTACCCGCAAGCGCTTCAGCGTCGCAGGCCGCCATCGCCAGTTCCACCTCGGAACCGGTGGCTATGATGATCGCGTCGGGGTTGCCCTCGCAATCGCGCAGGATGTACCCACCCTTTGCAATCGCGGCGATCTGTTCCGCGCTGCGGGTTTGATGCTTCAGCGCCTGCCGCGAAAACACCAGGCAGCTGGGCCCGCTGCGATGCTCGATCGCCGCCTTCCAGCTAACCGCGGACTCAACCCCGTCACAAGGGCGCCAGACCTGCATATTCGGGATCATGCGAAGCGTCGGCAACTGCTCTATGGCCTGATGGGTTG
>CAXBMV010000742.1:0-1850 GCA_963976575.1 uncultured Gammaproteobacteria bacterium
GCGCAGCGCGTCGGCGTCCAGCCCGAGTGTTGCGGCCAGACCGTCGTTGAGCGCCAGTATGGGAGCAAAATGGAATAGCCCTGCAAGAAAGGACAGGGTCAGTAGAATCTTTTTGCAGTTGCACATAATGCGACGGATTCTAGCACAGCATAAGCAGGATACTTTGCCTTGCTGGCAGACTAGCTGTGCTTGCGACCGCCACCCTTGCCAGCGTCGTAAAACCAATCGTCCGGATAGGGATACCACCAGTCCGCCTCACGCGCCTTGTGATCGAGCACCACCATCTTGGTGTTACGAAAAGCATCCAGCCCCTGACGCCCGAGCGCACGACCAATGCCGGAACTTTTTATTCCGCCAAAGGCCAACGCATCGTTATCCACCAGCGGGTTATTCACCCAGACCATTCCTGCCTGAAAGCGCTCTATGGCTTCCATCGCCTCTTCCAGCGAATCGCTGAACAGGCAGGCGCCGAGGCCGAAACGCGAGTCATTGGCCTGGCGCATTGCCTCGTCGAAATCTTTAACCCGGACAATCGACGCAATCGGGCCAAAGCTTTCCTGTTGCAACACCGCCATCGAGGCATCGCAGCCGCTCAGGATGGTCGGCTCATAAAACCAGCCAATTGGCTGGTCTGACGGTATTTTTCCACCCAGTTCAATCGTCGCACCTTTGCCGATAGCATCTTCAATCAGTTGTATCACCCGTTTGCGCGCCGGCTCGTTAAGCAAAGGACCTATCTCGGCCACTGCCAGGCCATTGCCGATACGTAACTGGCGCGAGCGTTCGACGAAGGCAGCCACAAATGCGTCGTGCACCTCGTCGACCACATAAATACGCTCGGCCGAGGTGCATACCTGACCTGATTGCAGAAAGGCCGCGGTGACACAGGCAGCGGCAGCGACTTCGATGTTGGCGTGGCTGGATACGATAAATGGGTCACTACCGCCCGCTTCGATAATCGCCGGTTTCAAATGCGCTGCTGCGGCGACAGCGACGGCCTTGCCGCTTTCCACCGAACCGGTAAAGGCCACTGCGTGGCTAAGCACCGAATCAATCAAGTGCTTGCCCACAGTAGATCCACCGGGAATACAGGCAATCAGGTCGTCGGGCAGAACATCAAAATAGCGCATAAATTCTAGCGCGCACAGACTACCTGCGGGTGATGGTTTCAATACCACAGCATTGCCCGCAGCCAGAGAAGCGGCCATGGTCCAGCAGCCGAGAATCAAGGGGAAGTTGTAGGGTACGATATGTATCGACACGCCCAGCGGTTGATACAGTTGATATTGAAACGAGCCTGACTGCATGCTGCCTGCAATATGACCGCCATGGTCGCGCGCCATTTCGGCGAAGTAACGAAACACGGGCGGGATATTGGCAATTTCACCTATGGCCTCGGGATAGGGCTTGCCGGTTTCCAGCGTCATCAATCTGGCTACTTCAGTCATATCGGAACTTTCGATCCTGTTGGCCAGTTGATGCAGGATTTTCGCACGCGACTTGCTATCCAGCCGAGCCCAATCAAGTTGCGCGGCATTGACACGTTCGAGTATCACATCGATCTCGCTGCTCGACGGCTCGGCGTAAACCCCGACCTGCTGCAGTGTCGCCGGATCGATTATCGACTGCTCGTCGCCGTCCACGGCCTGGTAAGCCGGATTGAGGAAATAACAGGGTTGTTGGGGATCAAACTTCATCGGATCATGTAAACCTTTTTAACCGTTTCGACCACCGTGCATATGCCTTTCCAGTCGCGCGGAAAAAAAGCCACCGTATCAGCGTGAACCTCTATGACTTCACCATCTTCGTGCACGTAAGTGCAGAGCCCTTCGAGGAAATGACAAAACTCG
>CAXBMV010000743.1:0-1846 GCA_963976575.1 uncultured Gammaproteobacteria bacterium
GGGAGGAAACCGGCCTTCCGAGTATCAGCCTCGAGAACTGGGCTGTCCACCTGGATACGCTAAGCAAGCATCTACCCTTCAGAGATTTTGTACACCCGCGCGATAAACCCGATGGTCGACGTGTCTGGTTATCGATTAGCGGCGCTCCCGTATTCTCCAGCGACGGCAGGTTTCTTGGCTATCGAGGCACCGGATCGGATGTCACCCATTTGCAAAACACGCAATTAGAGCTGCTCAGTGCCAAGGAAGCCGCCGAGCAGGGAAACCGCGCTAAATCCGAATTTCTCGCCACCATGAGTCACGAAATTCGAACCCCGATGAACGGGGTTATCGGCATGACAGAATTGCTGCGCGAATCCAGCCTCGACGAAGAACAACAACAACTGGTAAAAATTATCCGCGAGTCGGGGGGCGCACTGCTGCATATCATCAACGACATACTCGATTTTTCCAAGCTGGAAGCGCGCCAGATTCAACTCGAACAGGTGGAGTTTCGCTACGGCGACGTCATCGATGGCGTGCTCGGCATACTCGAACCCCAGGCTTCGGCGAAAAACCTCTACCTCAAATACCAGGACAGCGAAAACGCACATGAATTATTGATGGGTGACTATGGTCGACTTCGCCAGGTATTGATCAACCTGGTCAGCAATGCAATCAAGTTCACCGATAGCGGTGGCGTCACCATTAGCATCCAACGACTATTGATGGAGGACGGCACAGAGCGTCTGCGCACCGAAATAAATGATACCGGAATAGGCATTCCAGAGGCCGCGCTGGACAATCTTTTCAGCAGCTTTACCCAGGTCGACACCTCGACCTCAAGACGCTACGGTGGCACCGGACTTGGCCTTGCAATCTGCCGAAAAATTATCGAGGCGATGCAGGGAGAGATCGGTGTATCCAGTAACGATGGCAAGGGCAGCCAGTTCTGGTTTGAGGTCCCTTATTCCCCTGTCGGCGTCGAGGAGGATGCAGAGGTCGAGGATTGTAGCTTCACCTTGATTCCGGATACGAATTACAAGGCGGACACTAACGGTGCACAATTGCGCATTCTGGTAGCCGATGATATCGAGGTAAACCAGATAATTGTAGAGAAAATGCTTTCGCGGGAAGGTTACCAGGTCGATAAGGTGAGCAACGGGCAGCAGGCCGTCGACGCGCTCAAATCCAGGCACTACGACCTGGTGTTGATGGATGTGCAAATGCCACAAATGGATGGTCTCGAAGCGACGCGGCAAATCCGCGCCCTCAGTGAAATGCACGGCAACATCCCGATCGTTGCGCTCACCGCCAATACTCAGATAGATGATCGCAATCTTTGCCTGCAGGCAGGAATGAATGATTTTATCGGCAAACCCTTCGTCAAAAAGGAATTGATAACCATGCTGGAACGCTTTTTCCCGGAGGGCTAAGTCGAAGCCGCAATAGCTGCTTGTCCCGTAATACAGGCGGACCCAACTAAATTCGAACGTCATCCCGGAATGCGCGTAGTAGTAGATTAGGTAGCGCGGACCGTTTGGATATCCCGGACAGCCGCGAAAACTTAAATATAGTCGAACGTCATCCCGGAATGCGCGTAGCGCATGTCCGGGATCTCAAAACGAATGGGCTGCAATCAGGTGAGATTACCTGACAGCGCGAACCATTTGGAGATCCCGGACAGCCGCTGGCGCGGCTTCCGGGATGATTCGAAACAGCGCAGCTGTTTCGAATCAGTTGTTCTGAATAACAATATTGGGGAAAGCGGCGGAATGGTCTCTGGCCTTGGTCGCCAGTTTGGCCGCAGTGCGCCGCGCAATTTGCCGGTAAATCGTTGCGATCTGGCTATCTCCCATAGAGATGA
>CAXBMV010000744.1:0-1845 GCA_963976575.1 uncultured Gammaproteobacteria bacterium
ACGCTATCGCTGGACATCATCGATTGGCTTATTCGCTCGATCAAATCAGGTTCCAGCGCGGTATCGATCAGTTCAGACAGCGCCTTGCGACTGGTTTTGTATCCCATCAGCGAGATCAGGCAGGCAACAACTACCGCGGCTAGCGCGTCCATATAGGGAATACCCATTAACTGGGCCGAAATGCCGATCAAAACCACGATCGAGGAAAGTACGTCGGAACGGTGGTGGCGCGCATTCGATTCGAGCAGGCTGGAATGCAAGCGGCGCGCGGCGCGGATAGTGTATTGGTAAAGGCCTTCCTTGCTGACGATGGCGAGCAGGGCGAAGGCGATGGTTATGAGCTCCGGGTTGGCCTGTTTCGCGCTGTAAATACTTTGCAGGCCGCGCAGGCCAATGCCTATACCCACCAGTATCAGCACGCAACCGAGGATTACCGAAGCCAGGGTTTCGATGCGACCGTGGCCATAGGGATGGTCTTCATCCGCTTTCTTGGCGGCACGGCTGGAGGCAAACAGAACAATGAAGTCAGTGCTCAGATCCGACAGTGTGTGTATGCCATCGGCGAGCAGGGCCTGGGATTTTCCGACTATGCCGAACAGAATTTGCAGGCTGGCCAGCAGGCAGTTGACCAGTGCGCCGACCAGGGTGACTTTGCGCGTTACCTGGTAGCGCTGATCAACTTCCATCGGCGGCTTTGCGCACCAGGAACAGGTACTCATCCTCGCGTTGTTCGCTGGATAAAACCTCGTGACCGTTGATGCGACACCAGGTAGGAATATCCTGCAAGGTTCCAGGGTCGGTACAGGTGACGCAAACCTCGCTGCCTGGTGCCTGCTTGTTCAGGCAATCCTGCAGGCGGATTACCGGCATGGGACAGAGCAGCCTGCGTGCGTCGAGCTCGATGATGTCGCTCATGCGATATACCAGTCCTGGTGAATGTCTTTCGTACCCATCGGTTTCACGTGTACCGAGCGGCTCACCTGATCCTGGTCGATGAAGAGTAGTTCCACCGATTCGGCGTCGCGACCCTTGCTGAACCTCGCGGTAGTCGCGCAGGCGAGATCGAGTTGCTCACCTTCCACCAGTGTCATCGGGCCGGCGTGGCTCACCGTTTTGATGGTCTGGTACTGGCGTTTGTAGCCACTGAGAAAGCGGGTTTCACCTTCTTCGCGGGCAATGATTAATTTGAATGCCTCGCTGGGGCGGATGTGGCGACCTACCTTGAGCAGCATGATGTCGTCGAGTTCGTAGCGTTTGGTGCCGCGGTTGCTCCAGAGATCCTGGAGCTTCACCGAATAACTCGCGTCGGTCAGAAAGCAACAACCACCGGCGGGTTGGGCATAGTCTTCGAAGCCGAATTGCTCTGCCAGCGCCATCTGCGGCTTGCGCGAACGCCCGGTGATGCTGTGTAACAGTTCCCTGTCTACCCAGCCCTCGTTTTCGGGTCGGGTGGGGGGCAGGTTTTTCGCACACAGAGGCCGCAGCAGCAGGTCCTCGGCGCCGGATTCATGCGAAACAATCGGCATGGTTTGCTTGCGCTGAGACATCGGGCGCTGGCCTATGACTTCACCGGTGATGATGAAGTCGAAATTATTTTGCTTAATCCAGTCGTGCGCCTTTTGTACCATGAATATCTTGCAGTCCAGGCAGGGGTTGAGATTGGCGCCATAGCCGTGTTTGGGGTTGATGACGACGTCCTTGTACTCCTCGACTATGTCGACGATATGCAGCTTGATGCCCAGTTGCTCGGCCACCCACAGGGCGTTGTTGCGCTTGACCTTGGCCTGGTCTTTCTTGCGGATGGCGTGGGTATGTCTTTCCACGCAAAAACCGGTGTAAAAGTTG
>CAXBMV010000745.1:0-1845 GCA_963976575.1 uncultured Gammaproteobacteria bacterium
GTCTGCATATCGAGGCCATCGAAGATCAGCAGGAATTGAATCTCGCCGAAATGTTCATGGGTCCGGAGCTGTATGCGCTGCGAGTCACCGGTGATTCGATGATCGATGCCGGCATCCTCGACGAGGATTACGTGATTATCAAGAAGCAGGTGGTCGCCAGAGACGGTGATATTGTTGTCGCCATGATCGACAAGACCGAAGCGACATTAAAACGATTCAAGCGCAAGACCGAAAGCCAGATCGCCCTGATCCCGGCTAACGCTGACATGGAACCGATGATTTATGCTGCCGACAGGGTCAGTATTCACGGCATACTGGTTGGTCAGTTGCGCAATTACCGTTAAACCCGCGTATCAGGAATCCTGATCGAGGAAACGCCGTTGTTCGATTTTCCAGCCCTGGCTGCTGGCATCGAGTAGCAGACAGGAAGCGCCACCACGAGTGCGGGTTTTTCCGGCGGCACCGGGATTGACTACCCATGGCTCGTGGCTATCGTCTACCAGCATGCGGTGGGTATGCCCATAAACGATGACGCGCGCGCCGGGGTGTGTGTTACGCAATAGCTGGTGGTCCGGGGCATGCTGACCATGGCGATCACCGTGTTCGACCGCGAGCAGACCGCCGGGTAACTCAATCTCTGCTATTTCCGGAATCGACTCGAGTCTCTCGCCTTGTTGTGCGGGCCAGAGTACCGGGTGATCATTATTGCCGGTGACTGCGATCACTCTTCCGCTTTTGGGTTGCATCGCATCGAGCACCGAGATATCACCGATATCGCCGGCATGCACGGCAATATCAGCCTGACGGATCAAATCGATAATGCGCTTATCCAGATCGCAGTGGGTATCCGATACTATGGCTACCATTACGCTGTCGGGTTGTGACTTATTCAAAATGGTTTCCATGCGCTGCGTACCTGGTCTTACAAGCGATCAGGATTTTTGACCCCTGATTTTGCGCAGCATTTCCGCGATGAGGCGGGGATTGGCGGCTATGACTTCGCCCTTGTCGAGATATTTCTCATCGCCGTCGAAGTCGGTAACCAGCCCGCCAGCTTCGCGGACGATGAGTGCGCCTGCAGCGATATCCCAGGAATGTAAGTCGGATTCCCAGTAGCCGTCTAGGCGACCGGCGGCGACATAGGCCATGTCGAGAGCGGCTGAACCGGCGCGCCGTATATCGCTGACGCTACCGAAAAACGCCTTGAACTGCTTCAGGAATGCGTCGATGTTCTGCGGGTTCTTAAACGGGAAACCGGTGCCCAACAATGCTCCCTCGACGGTTTTCAGCTTGCTGACCCGAATTTTGCGGTTATTCAACGTGGCGCCATCGCCCCGGCTGGCGCAAAACAACTCCTGTTTGAACGGGTCATAAATGACGCCGTGTATCAGTTTTCCCTGATGCTGACAGGCTATGGATACCGCATAGTGCGGGAAACCATGGAGGAAATTGGTGGTGCCATCAAGGGGGTCGATTATCCAGCGATAATCTTCCTGACCTACGATTTCACCGGATTCTTCGCCGAGAATCGAATGACCTGGAAATGCCTTGAGCAAATCCTCGATAATATGTGCTTCTGCCTGGCGATCGACTTCGCTGACAAAATCGTTCTTTGCTTTTACTTCCACCTGCAAGTCGGGTAGTTTGTTCAGCTTGCGAACGATGAAATCCCCGGCGTGATGGGCGGCTCGAACGGCGATGTTCAACATGGGTTGCATGGTGCGAATCTGGCCCTGAAAATAAGGCGCGCAGTCTAGCAAACAGACTATCAATAAACCAGATAAACCGGAGCGGAACCGCTCTTATGAAGACGACATGAAACTTGAAAACATAAAAATCGTAATG
>CAXBMV010000746.1:0-1844 GCA_963976575.1 uncultured Gammaproteobacteria bacterium
GAGGATGACGGTGATGATCCAGAAGCGCACGATAATGCGTGGCTCGGGCCAACCCTTTAACTCGTAGTGATGGTGTAACGGCGCCATGCGGAAAATTCGCCTGCCGGTTAACTTGAAGGATGCCACCTGCAACATCACCGAAACCGTTTCGACAACGAAAATGCCACCCATGATGAATAGAACCAGTTCCTGTCGCACTATGACCGCGAGCACACCCAGTGCAGCGCCGAGACCGAGCGCACCGACATCGCCCATGAATACCTGCGCCGGATAAGTATTGAACCAGAGAAAACCGAGACCTGCGCCAACCAGCGCACCACAGAACACCACCATTTCGCCGACGCCGGGCACGAAGGGAATGCCGAGGTAGTTGGAAAAGTTAAAATTACCGGTGAGATAGGCGAATACGCCGAGCGCTCCACCAACCAGCACCGTCGGCAGTATGGCCAGACCATCCAGTCCGTCGGTCAGGTTGACCGCATTGCTACAGCCGACGATGACGAAATAAGTCAACACCACGTAGAAGGGTCCCAGGTCGATCAGAATATTCTTGATGAAAGGTACAATCAGCTGGGTTTCGATTGGAAACTGGGCCGTGTTGAACAGGGTTAGCGCAGCGCTAAGCCCGATCACCGATTGCCAGAAATATTTGGATTTGGCCGACAAGCCCTTGGAGTTGCCAAAAACAATTTTCTTGTAGTCGTCGACCCAGCCGATAGCACCGAAGCCCACCGTGACAAACAATACTATCCAGACGAAGCGCGACGACAGGTCGCTCCACAGTAGCGTCGAAATGACAATCGCGACAAGGATAAGCGCGCCACCCATGGTCGGTGTGCCTGCTTTTGAAAAATGGCTTTCGGGACCATCATCGCGCACATTCTGGCCGATATTATAACTGCTCAGATAGCGGATCATCGGCGGCCCGACGATCAGAGAAATGATCAGCGATGTCAGTACACCGAGTATCGAACGCGTGGTCAGATACTGGAATACATTGAACCCACTATGAAACTGGGTGAGATACTCGGACAGGCTAAACAGCATTGGCGTCTCTCCCACCAGGGGGTTGCGTCAGGGCGTCTACCAGTTTTTCCATGCCGGCACTACGCGAACCTTTTACCAAAAGATTCACACCCTTGTGGATTTGCGCGCCTATGGCCTGCGCCATGTCGTCGATGCGCTCGAAACAGTATCCCGATTCGCCAAATTCTTCACTGGCTATACAGCTCATGGCACCTATGCCAAATAATTTCTCGACACCTAACTGGCGGGCAGTCGCCGCCGCCTGGCGGTGCAGTTGCTCGGTTTCGACACCCAGCTCACCCATGTCGCCCAATGCCAGCCAGGCACTGCCCTCTAGCGAACACAACACCTTGATGCCGGCTGCCAGAGAATCGGGGTTGGCGTTGTAACTGTCGTTGATCAAACGGCTGTCCTGCGGACCGCGCATCATTTGCAATCTACCTTTAACCCCGGAGAATCCAGCCAGGCCAGTCACCGCCTGCTCAAACTCGACACCAGCCAGCAATGCCAGAGAAACCGCGGCAACCGCGTTGCTGACATTGTGCTCACCCAGCACCGAAAGCTCGCTGCCTTGACTCTGACCCTGGTAAGTAAATTCGATGCTGATTCCGGAATCACTGGCTCGCCAGCTGGCCGTGACGTCGGCCGGATGATTCAGCGCACAACTCATTTGCGTTTGCGCCGCGCAGATTCCCCGCCAGTACTGGCTGGCAACCTCGTCGGCATTGAACAGGGCCTTGTCGCCGGGACGGCAATAGGCGTATAGCTCTCCCTTGGCTTCGATCACACCCTGCACGCTGCCAAAACCGGTGAGGTGC
>CAXBMV010000747.1:0-1843 GCA_963976575.1 uncultured Gammaproteobacteria bacterium
TCGAATCAGAGATTCGCTTTATCGATTTATGACTGAAACAGACAACGGCGAAATGATTATAACGTATTTTCATTATTTTCAAAGAGTTATGTGATATTGTTCATATACTGCATAAGCATGCCTTTTGCCATGAAAAATCGATCTAACGACTCCCCTGTGAGTAGCTATACTTATGCGCTTTATGAACCACTGCTACGGATGTATGAATGAAAGTTAAGCCCTATTTGAAAATACTGGCCGAAAAGGAAGGCTCGGATCTCTATTTTTCAACCGGAGCACCCCCCAGTGCCAAGTTCAACGGCGTGTTAAAGCCGCTGGGCAAGGATCCTGCACCCCCTGGATGGGTTGATTCGATGGCGCAGGAAATCATGAACGACAAACAACGCGGTGAATTCAAGGTAAAGCCGGAAATGAACCTGGCAATCTCCCTGCCCGATATCGGTCGTTTCCGTGTCAATATATTCCGCCAGCGCAACGAAGTGGCGATGGTCATCCGTAATATTGTTACCAATATTCCGAACAAGGATGATCTCGGCCTGCCCGAAATACTTTCCAAGGTCATCATGGCCAAACGCGGTCTTGTCCTGTTTGTTGGCGGCACCGGGTCGGGTAAATCCACTTCGCTGGCGGCGCTGATCGATTATCGCAACGTGAACTCTCGCGGACATATCATCACCATCGAAGATCCTGTCGAGTACATCCATCCGCACAAGGGTTGCATCGTTAACCAGCGTGAAGTTGGTATGGATACCGATTCATTCGAGGATGCATTGAAGAACACGCTGCGTCAGGCGCCAGACGTCATCCTGATCGGCGAAATCCGCGATCGCGAAACCATGGAACACGCCCTCGCCTTTGCCGAGACCGGTCACCTCGCAATATCGACCCTGCACGCCAACAATGCCAACCAGGCGCTGGATCGCATCATCAACTTTTTCCCGGAGGAAAGGCGCACGCAATTATTGAGCGACCTGTCGATCAACCTGCAAGCCTTTGTCTCGCAGCGCCTGATCCCCACCGTCGATGGCAAACGCTGTGCCGCGATCGAAATACTGCTCAACTCCGGGCGCGTCGCCGACCTGATCAAACAGGGATCGGTGATGGAAATCAAGGAAGTCATGGAAAAGTCCGAGGCCATGGGCATGCGTACCTTCGACACCGCCTTATTCCACCTCTATAACGAAGGCAAGATTACCCTCGACGAAGCGCTGAAAAATGCCGATGCGGAAAACAATCTGCGCCTGCGTATAGAGCTTGCCAAGAAAGGCGAGGGATCAACCAAGTCAGAAGATGACGCCTTCGGCGGCTTAAGCCTGGTTGAGGAGCCCGAAGAAGAAGAGGATGAAGAAAACGAGGGTCGCTCCGAATTCAAGGCCCCCGACGATAGTTGATCGGGTAGCCTGACAATGATTCAGTTAATTTTCCAGCAGCAATACATGGCGTTTGTTTTGATCAGTTTCGCACTGATATTTTCGCTCACTTTCCACGAGTACGGCCACGGCAAGGTAGCCTCGATGATCGGTGACGACACCGCCAGGAATGCCGGGCGACTAACCCTGAACCCGATACCGCATATCGATCCATTAGGGTTATTGCTGGTGTTGCTGGTCGGTTTTGGTTACGCCAAACCGGTACCCACCGACCCGAGAAACTTCAACACCCGCTGGGGCGTGCTGCTGGTTGCGGCCGCCGGTCCGGCGATGAACCTGTTGCTGGCGGTAGTGGCCATCAACCTTTACCAGCTCGGACTGAATTCCGGGCTGTCTTTGTTCCAGGGCACAGGCGCCTATTATTTCTTCACTTTTTTCTGCCTGATCAACATGCTGCTGATGCTGATCAACCT
>CAXBMV010000748.1:0-1840 GCA_963976575.1 uncultured Gammaproteobacteria bacterium
TTTTTTGCCCTGTTCGCGGTCGGACTGGTATTGATCTTCGGCGTTATGGGCGTGGTCAATTTCGCCCACGGCGAGCTGGTCATGATCGGCGCTTACAGCATCTGGCTGTTGCACGCGCAGCATGGTATGGGGTTCATCCCGGCCTTGCTGATTGCCATAGTCTTGGTCACCCTGATCGGCCTGTTGATGGAACGTTTTCTGTTTCGACCGACGCGTAACGACCCGCTGGCCGGGCTGATCTGCTCCATCGGTGTGCTGTTTATTCTGCAGGTAGCCGCCACCCTGGTCGGCGGTGACGGACCCTCCAAGCAGGTGCCTCCACCTTACGAGGGCACGCTGATATTGTTTGAATTCCTGCGCATCCCTTATCAACGCCTGTTCAGTCTTGGCGTATCGGTTTTAGCGCTGGGCACCCTGTGGTATTTCCTCACCCGCACCCGCCTCGGCTGGGCCTTGCGTGCGGTCGCGCTGGACCGCGAAGCGGCGGCGCTGCAGGGCATTAATATCAACCAGATTTCGATGATCGCGATTGGCGTGGGCGCCGGTCTTGCCGGACTCGCCGGTGGCCTGATGGCTCCGCTGACCAACATCAACCCGCACATGGGGCATAACGTCATCATTACCGCTTTCATAGTCACCATAGTTGGTGGTGTCGGCAGCCTCTCCGGCGCGGTTTACGCGGCAATCATATACGCGCTGTTTCACACCTTCGTCACCGTCTACTTCGGTGGCACCCTGGCCACTATTCTCGGCCTGGTGCTGATGGTGGTGGTGTTGATTGTGAAACCCACAGGCATCATGGGCAGCCGGGTGAGCGAATAACATGCTGAACAGCAAGCCCAAAAAAATAGTCGCCGGGATAGTCTTGCTGGCAGCGCTACTGGTGGTGCCGCATTTGCTGCAATATCATCACCAGGATTTGCTTATCTTCCTCACCATCAACCTGCTGGTGGTGGCCAGCTACCGGCTGGTGACACTCACCGGCGAATGGTCGTTAATCCACGCGGTGATGATGGGCGTGGGCGGTTACACCGCGACCCTGGCGTTCAAGCACTTCGAGCTGGGCATGTGGTTTACCCTGCCGGTCGCGGGCCTGGTCACGGCCATGGTAGCGGCGCTGCTGAGCTTTCCCTTGTTGCGCATGACGCAGTTTTATTTTCTGATCGGTTCCTTCGCCGCCGGCGAGGCAATCCGCCTGACCTGGATTCAGTTCGTCAATCCCTTCGGCGGTACCGGTGGTCTTAGTGGTGTCGAACCACCGCTGGTCGGTGGCATCGATTTCCTCGAGCCGGTACCTTACTACTACCTGACATTGGCGATAGTTTCGCTGTGCCTGTTCATCCTCTACCGCATCGAGAATTCGCGCATCGGCCTGACCCTGCACTCGGTGCACTGGAAGGCGCCACTGGCCGAATCGGTTGGTGTCGATACCTGGCGCTACCGCGCGCTCGCTTTCATCGTGGGATCATTCTTCGTCGGTATCGCCGGTGGCCTCAAGGTGCACTACCTCGGCACGATTACGCCGAACCAGTTCGGCGTTGGATTCATGGTGTTTATCCTCATCTGGGTTATCGTCGGTGGATACAATCGTTTTTACGGGCCGCTACTGGGCGTCATCGTGTTAACCATTTTCGATGAATCAATTCGCAGCTTCGAAGAACTACGCCCGGCTATCTACGGCGCGGTTTTGATTCTGTCGATACTGTTTCTGCCGCTGGGGCTGGAGAGTATTGCGGCACGTATCAGGGGCTGGATGAAGCGGGGTCGAGTGGCTGACGAAGCCTCATCGGGTGAGCAATAATGGCTTTGCTCGAAATCAAGCAGGTCACCAAGCAATTCG
>CAXBMV010000749.1:0-1837 GCA_963976575.1 uncultured Gammaproteobacteria bacterium
GTGGCAAGAATCTTTCTTTCCGGGGTGCGCGTCCACAGCGAGTACTCGGATTGCAGCGCGGTAATCGGATGTTCTGTATGGGCCAGGCGCAAACTCGCCGAGCTGACTTCGGACAGACCGATGGTTCGAATCTTGCCCTGTTCCACCAGTCGGGCAAGCATGCCAACGCTTTCCAGCAGTGGCACTTTTGGATCGATGCGGTGCAGGTAGTAGAGGTCGATAACCTCGGTATTGAGACGTTTCAGGCTGTCTTCGCAGGTTTTTTGCAGCACCTCGGGACGGCCATTGATCTCGGTCTTGTTCTCGGCGTTTTTAAAGATGCCGCATTTGCTCGCCAGCACATACTCGTCGCGGCGCTTGCCTTGCCGATTAGACTCTCGTTGTGGCCCATGCCGTACATGGCCGCGGTATCGAGAAATGTATAGCCCTGGTCTAGCGCCTGATTGAGCAATTTCACCGACTCTGCTTCGTCGGCCACGGGCCCGTATCCCGATGACATATTCATACAACCGAGGCCGATGGCGGAGACTGAAAAGGGGCCGATTTGACGTTGATGCATACTGGGTTCCTGCCGCTAAATGAATGTTGATCTATATTTCTGGGCTGTATCCTACACGGATTTGCAGGCTAAATCTTGAAGCGTGCTTGGGCCAGAGCAATGAGAAAACCGGATGTATTTCAGTAGAATTCAAGATTGCTCTGCGGGCATTGATTATCTGCAGGAATAGCAGATCGAAAGCTGATGCAAAGTTCGGGGAAATCACAGGCACCTGGCCGGTCGTTTTTGCATGAACGGCTAGAAGTGGTACTCCAGACCCATCAGTAGATACTGGCTGCTATTACCGCGACTATTTTCGTAGGCCTTGCCCGCTTCGAAACTGGCGAAGACAATTTCGATGTTAAACCCCTTGCTGGTCTGTATATCGATTAGCAGGTCGATCTCCCTGCCAAGGTCAGAGTCTGTTCCATTGGTGCCTGGCTCCAGGCTGAGCGCTCCCGGGGAAGTGCTCAGTCGATGTTGGCGGTATTCATAGGCCATAAGCGATATACCGATATTTCCGAAGCCACGATAAGCAAAACCGAGTCCACTTACGCGGAGATTGGATAGCTCGGGCTGGAGCAGCGCACCAAAGGGATCGGAGTCACCCTGTAAACCGGTTTGTCTGAACTGGCTGGAACGATTATCGCCGGGACTGCCATCGCCCGTGGCCTCGGCCGCGAGCAGTAACAGTGACCAATTGTCGAGATCGGCAGGTTTCCAGTTTAGCGAAACAGCACTCGCATGGGCCTCGATGCGATAGCTCTGTAGGCTGTCCACCGTCGAACTGGTCGATGTCGGACTGGAAAACCCGTACAGGGTTTCATCGCCGCTTAGCTTGCTGTAATGCAGCTCGACAGAAATATCGCCCGATCTGGCGAACTGGTATTCACCCAGGTAACTAACCCCGCTCCAGCGTAAATCGGCATCGCCGGCATCGACACGGTCACTATCTATGCTTTCGGAAAACTCGTAAGCAGCCGATCGGTCATGCTGATCGAGTAGAAAGAATTGCAACAGTTGATCCCTGGAAAACTCCCAGGAAAGGGTGGCCAGAAAACGCCTTACCCGCGCCTCTTCGGGATCGACGAAATCCTCGTAACTTGCTTCACGAAACTGCTCTTCGGCGACGGCCAGCATGACTTCAAGATTTTTATAACTGCTGCTCAGCTTGATTGCATCCAGATCATCATCCCACCAAAGCCAGTTGTTGAATTCGACGCGGCCAAGGCTTAGCTCCGATGCGATAGCTTCGCCAAATGAAAGGCTGGCACCCATCAGGTGACGCTCCAGTCCCGC
>CAXBMV010000750.1:0-1835 GCA_963976575.1 uncultured Gammaproteobacteria bacterium
GTTGGCTATATTCCCCTGATGCAAGCAAGTCACACCCATGTTCAACTCCCCGCCGGCCAGCCAACCCTGCCTGCGTACTTGCTGCTATCTCTGCTGCTATCTCTGCTGCTCGCTCTGCTGCCGTAAGGCAGACCAGAGAATCCTGACGAGGGCAAACGTAAACAAAACCGTTACTACCATTCAAGCTTTTCAGACGAGATAGCCATGAGCAAAGACAAATTAATCATTTTTGACACGACGCTTCGCGACGGCGAGCAAAGCCCGGGAGCATCCATGACCCGGGACGAGAAAATCCGCATAGCGCGGGCTCTCGAAACCCTGCGTGTCGATATTATCGAAGCCGGATTTCCGATTGCCAGCGACGGCGACTTCGAATCCGTCAAGGCCGTAGCCAAAATCATCAAGGACAGCACCGTATGTGCATTGGCGCGCGCCAAACAAGTCGATATCGAGCGCGCCGGCGAAGCCATCAAACCTGCCAACTCGGGACGAATCCACACTTTTCTCGCGACTTCGCCGATCCACATGGAGCATAAGCTGCGCATGACCCCTGACCAGGTGGTCGAGGCGGCGGTTGCGGCGGTGCGCATGGCAAGGCAATACACCGACGATATCGAGTTTTCGCCGGAAGACGCGGGCCGTTCCGATCCCGACTTCCTGTGTCGCATCATCGAAGCGGTCATAGCCGAAGGCGCCACCACGATCAATATCCCGGACACCGTAGGCTACAATGTCCCACACCAGTTTGGTGCGCTGATCAAAGACTTGATCGAACGCATTCCCAATTCGGACAAGGCGATATTTTCGGTTCATTGCCACAATGACCTTGGCCTCGCGGTGGGCAATTCGCTGTCGGCAGTGCTTAATGGTGCGCGCCAGGTAGAATGCACTATTAACGGTCTTGGAGAGCGCGCCGGCAATGCTTCACTGGAGGAAGTCGTCATGGCGGTACGTACCCGCCAGGATGTTTTCCCCTGCGATACCACGCTGGATACCACCCAGATCATGAATTGCTCGAAAATGGTCTCGGCGATTACCGGCTTTAACGTGCAACCGAACAAGGCCATAGTCGGTGCCAATGCCTTCGCCCACGAGTCGGGCATCCATCAGGATGGCATTTTGAAAGCACGCGAGACCTACGAAATCATGCGCGCCCAGGATGTCGGCTGGACGACCAACAAGCTGGTGCTTGGCAAACACTCGGGGCGCAATGCATTCAAGTCGCGTATGACCGAATTGAATCTCGAGTTTTCCTCGGAAGAAGAACTCAACAGCGTATTCGCCCGGTTCAAAACACTGGCCGACAAAAAACACGACATCTTCGACGAAGATTTGCTTACCCTGGTTAACGAGACTGAAAATGAAACCGAGAACGAGACCATTAAACTGGTCAGTCTGCGGGTTTGTAGCGAAACCGGCGAAACACCAAACGCCTTCATGACGCTCAGCATAGACGGCAAGGAAGAAAAGGCCGAGGCGGCTGGTGATGGCCCGGTGGATGCCTGTTTTAAAGCCATAGAAAAACTCACTCAGACCGGTGTCAGCCTGCAGCTTTACTCGGTGAATGCCATCACCACCGGCACCGACTCGCAGGGAGAAGTCACCGTGCGCGTAGAGAAGGATGGGCAGGTAGTGAATGGTCAGGGCGCGGATACCGATATCGTCATCGCCTCGGCAAAATCCTATATCAATGCGCTCAACAAGGTGATCAACAAACGTGGTCGCACCCATCCACAGCTGGGCGATGTTTGATCCCGGGCTGTTCTGATGTTAAGTGACAGGCAACAGCATTGCTTAAAAGCCATCGGCATCCGCCGATGGCGAGTGCGCACTGC
>CAXBMV010000751.1:0-1831 GCA_963976575.1 uncultured Gammaproteobacteria bacterium
GCGAATTGCTGGCGCCGCTGCGATTTCGATCCGGCGCAACCACTGATATCCTGGCGATGCGTGCCAGTTTTTCGGCAAGCATCTGGATCCCGGGAGCAAGATAACCGTCGTCATTGGTGATCAATATATGCATGGGGATGGGATTCTATCCGATTTAAATAGAGGTCATAGAGCAATTTCGGCTAATATTGAAGAAAAATGCCCGACAACCCGGAAATCACAGATGAAGGATAAAAAAGAACCCGGATTTTCCGAACTTATCGGCGGCGTCAAACGTCTGCAGAATGATCGCGCCAACCTGTACGCGCAGCGGGTAAAGAAGGTGTTACCTCCTGTGCGCGAGAATATGGCTGAGCTACAAGACCCCTTCCAGGCGCCGAGCCTCGCCTCAAGCGAGGTTGATGTGGCCCATTTCAATCACGGGCTGCAGAAAAAACTGCAACGCAAAATTCGCCAGGGCCTGATACGCCCGGAGTCGACACTGGATTTGCATGGTTACCGCCAACAACCGGCATTACAGACACTGGCCGCTTTTATCGCAGAAGCCTTGCAGTCGCAGTATCGCATGGTGGTTGTTATCCACGGCCAGGGGTTTCGCTCGCAAAGCGAAGCCGTGCTCAAACCCGCCGTACATAAATGGCTGGCCTCGCAGTCACAGGTACTCGCCTGGTGCCCGGCGCAGGCGCGCGATGGCGGTGCCGGCGCGAGTTACGTCTACCTGCGTCTGGACTGAACTACTGATTCACCGGCCAGTTGATTTCGACCGCGGTGTAGGCACCTATCACGACTTCGGAGAGTGAGCCGGGCATTTTCATCTTCAGCGGACTCAGCGCAATCCTGCCCCCCATAATCTCTGCCGCGATCTGCGGATAACGCGGAGTTTGAAATGGCCCCGCATAGCCCTCAGGAAATACAGGCAGGTTGTCGGCGCCATACTTGTCGCGGGCACCCAGCGTATGCATCAGTTCGTGGGTAATAACCACATTGTTTGAACCGCGATAGGCGTCGTCGGCAAAAGCATTGATGATTCCAATGAGGCCACCCTGCAAACCCACAGAGTGGCGTAGCGACTGGGTGGTTTCGGTATCGTAGTAACTGACGAATAGCTCGACGTCACCCTCGTCATTCACGCTGCTCCAGCCACGGCGTATTGCCCAGGCCCGAAAACTCAGGCTCCACCAGACATTTTCCAGCAGGTTGCGCCCAGATGGCGGTTGCGGTGGGTGCGATTCGAGACGCCCATCGTACTCAACGTCGACCGCCTCGATATCCACCCCATAGCGTCGCGCCTCACGGTTGACGAAAGCTTCGATGGCTGCAAAATCCTTGCTGCTGAGACTCTGGATGTACTTCTCGGTAGCCGCCCGCCCATCGCCATTTACCGCGTAAATACGAACCCAAAGTGGATGCTCCCAACTGGTCGAACGCGTTTTCACGAGGAATTCGTTGGCAGCAACCGCAAAAAGAATTAACAGCAATATCAGATAACGCAGATTTTTAGACAAGGCTAAACCACCAGCTTTTCTGCAGCGTACAACACTTCCATCCCGGCTTGCTTGCGGTGCGCATTTTCGCTGAGATAACGCCGCCACAGCCTGGCATTGGGCTCGCCGTGGAACAAGCCGATCAAATGACGCGCCATGCGCATCAATGGCAGGCCCTGGCTCAACTGCGATTCGATATAGGGATAATAGCGATGCAGCATTTCCACCCGGGTTGGCCCCTGCCCCGCTGCCTGCTCGAACAGCTCGGCATCGACATTACGCAGCAGGAAAGGATTATGGTAAGGCTCGCGCCCGAGCATGACACCGTCGACCTGCTGTAAATGCCG
>CAXBMV010000752.1:0-1829 GCA_963976575.1 uncultured Gammaproteobacteria bacterium
GGGTTCAACATCATCCAGATTAATATCTGGGATCCCGACGGCAATCACATCCATGTCGATTTTCCTGCCGATGAGTGAGCTGCAGGTCGCTAGTTGCTACGGGTCCGAATCCACGCAAGTCACTACTAGCAGAGCAAACACTTCGATACCGCTACGCAGATAGAAATCGCTGGAATATTATTGCTGACTGCGAAAGCGTGATTTTTGGACGATAGCAATCGTCAACAAGGGCGCCAGCACCGAGATGATGGTTACGCTGATCAATAGCCAGCCCAGTTCGCTGTAATCGGCTGGAATTTTCACCAGGTCGGTGATTTGATCACGCACTTCCCGGGTAACCGTGTAGATCTGGTTCATGTATTTGGTCAACAGGCTGCTGGTGGATAATGCCAGGTTGGTGAAGGATGCCATCACCGCAAAAAATGTAGCCTTCAGATGCGCGGGCGCATTCCTCGCGATCCAGGCCAGCATCGGGATCATGGCTATCTGTCCCAGCGGTGATTCCAGGGCGGTATCGACTATGGCAATGAAATGCGCGTCGACTATGCCGCTGGTGACAGAGGCGGTCCATTCGTGCAAGCCGTAATACAGCCCGATATTGGGTAGCGACAGGATGCCGCCGGCGATGGTCAGCAGTACGACGATATAGGCGATCGAGCGTTTCGCCATCAGCGGGCGCAGCACGATCATCCCGAGCAGTGTCAGCGCGGCACCGATAAACGACAGCACGGAGAGGAATTGTTGGTCGAATTCGAGTATGTCGATTTCAAACCAGGTTGCGCCGGGGCCGGGCAGCGGGACCGCGCGAAACACGAAGATAATGATCGCGGTACCCACCAGAGTTCGACGCGGCCCGGGCTCGAGTACCAGTAGCAGCTTGTACATCACGAACAGGATAATCGCCATGGATCCGAGGAAAATGATTTCCTGTGCCAGCGGCACATCGCTGACCCCCATGCTCAATGTAAATACGACAAATACCAGGCTGCCACCGAGTATCCACCAGTTAGGCTCGGTTTTTTCGCTGGAGAGTAACAGCATGCGATCGACCTCCGCTGCATCGACGCCTTGCTGGAGTAAATCACTGGCGCGCCGCCGTAGCATCAGGCTGCCGAGGATGACGCCGATCACCGAAATCAGTGGAATCGACAGAGCCATCAGGTAAATATCGGCGTAGATTTCTACCTTCATTGCCTGCGACATATCTTCGACACCAGAAAACATGGTGATATTCAATACCGCGACGCCGACAAAGCCACCAATGATGGCAACGCGCCCCAGCGTCTGCATGGTGGTATGCATCAGCTTGATTTCCCCGTCGGAGAAAGGCTTTCCCTGCTCGTCGATCAGCGGTACCGCTTCCACGGTCATCGCATCGGCGACCACGTCCTGGACGACGTAACCAGTCGGCGCCAGGATAGAACTGATAACAAACCAGGCTTCCACATCGAGGAACTGGGACATGGCCTGGGTGTGCGCGATGATGCCGTACATGATGAGTATGCTGAGCGCTATCAGGCTGGCACCGAGGTAGACCAGCACTGCCTTGGATCGCCAGATCAGGTCGACCAGGTGACCGAGTGGCATTTTCAGCGTCCAGGGAATGCCTGCCCAGAAGGCAAGACCGGCGAGAAAGGCCGCCGACAGATCGAGATACTCTTTGATGAAAAATGTACCGACTATGGCGGTCAGCCCGGAAACACCGGCAGCGAGATAAACCATCAATGGAGGCAGGTAAGACCAGCGGAACTGGCGGCCCAGGTCGAGAAAGGTGTCGTCTATCCATCGAACAAAAGTACTATCAGTCATTCGTTTAACTCCGTTGCACA
>CAXBMV010000753.1:0-1820 GCA_963976575.1 uncultured Gammaproteobacteria bacterium
TGACGGATCCAGCCCGGATGATTCCATCATGGCAGACATTTGGTCCGGCCACTGCAGATTGGTTAAGGCATCAACCGAAATATTGATGCCTACATTTAAATCGTAACCGCCAGCTTTCAATGCCTCGGCATAGGCCAGCGCCTTATGACAGACGATGTCGGTGAGTTCAACAATCAACCCATTCTCTTCGGCCATGGTAATAAATGCGTCGGGCCTGATCAGACCCTTTAACGGGTGATTCCAGCGCGCCAGCGCCTCTACCCCGACTACCTTACCGCTCTGAATATCGATCTTGGGCTGAAAATAAGTATCCAGTTCGTCATGGCCAAGCGCATGCTTCAATTCATCAAGGCCAAAGGCATCCACAATCATCGTGCCCTCGGAGCGAACCTGGTCCAGCGACTCGAGTAATTCTCCGAGCTTGGCCGGGGTCACCGGTTTCTCGAGGATACCGAGTACTTGCATATCGTGTTCGATGGCAAGTTTCTCAACGGTTTTGAGGATGCGAACGTCTTCGCCACTGCTGAGGATAATGGCACCGGGAAACGATTCCCTTGCGAGATGCCGGATAAACTCAACTCCGTCCATGCCGGGCATATTGAGATCACAGATAACCACATCGAATCGGGCTTTATCCTTGCTGATTAATACCAGTGCGTCCTCGCCCGACATCGCGCTGACGACGCGAGAAATACCGAGGTCATTCAGAATCACCGTGGTCACACGGTGCATGATGTAGTCGTCGTCCACCAACAGTACGCGGATACTGAACTCGGTTATGTCCTCATCCTCGGGCAAATCCAGATTGAAGCTGCTTTCGTTTTTCGAAACAGTGCGTGGCTCGCGAACCCCGCCGAGGAGATCATCGATGAATTTTTCAGCCCGCGTTTCCTCGCGAAGCAGTTGGGGTAGTAATTGCTCCAGCTTTTGCCAGTCGACAGCTGTCGCTGCTGTTTCCATTTGCTGGCAAATCGCGCCCATCTGCGATGCTCCTATGCTGCTCGCCGAGGATCTTAATTTATGCGTGTATTCGCCTAACTGCTCATGATTTTTCCAGGCGAAGGCCTGCTGTATGTCCTCAATCGAATCCTCGAGACTGCTGCTAAAAGTTTGCATTAACTGGCGATGCAAATCCGGTTTGTCGCCGGTAGACCGACGCAGTACAGACAAATCGATAGTCTCATGCTTACGCTTATCGGCTAACACCGGAGTCGGGCTGATGTATTCGGGCTGCGGCTGCGGACTCCACTTGTCCAGAACCGTGCGCAACTCCTCGATTTCTACCGGTTTCGATATGACGTCATCGACACCTGCCTCGAAGCATTTCTTGATATCAGCTTCGAGTGCATTTGCAGTAATCGCGACTATTGCAATATTAGTTTGCGCAGTTATCGGCAGCTGGCGAATTTCACGCACCAGTTGATAGCCATTCATTTCCGGCATGCGGATATCGGTTAACAAAAGATCGTAGGTTTGCGCCTGCCACTGCTGCAATGCGATGACTCCGTCTTCCGCAAAATCAGCCCTGTAGCCCAGCATCTCCAGTTGCGCCGCCATCAACTCTCGATTGATCTGGTTATCCTCGGCCACGAGGATGCGCGTGTTTCTGACCCTCCCGTCAATCACTCTGGGCTGGGTGGATTCTGCAGGCGCGATTTCTATCGCGCTAATGTGCTTGATCGGTTTCAGGTTGACCCAGAATGTGCTGCCGACACCGGGTTCGCTTTCGATATCAAGCCGTCCGTTCAATAGCTCGGTCAGCTGGCGCGTTATCACCAGGCCGATACCGGATCCTTCGATACCACTGAATTCGGCACCGA
>CAXBMV010000754.1:0-1789 GCA_963976575.1 uncultured Gammaproteobacteria bacterium
CAATTGATGGCCGAATGCGCGCAAACGGTGAAGCGTACCTCGATGGAACTCGGCGGTAACGCACCTTTTATCGTATTCGATGACGCTGACCTCGACGCTGCAGTAGCCGGCGCGATGGTGAGCAAATATCGCAACGCCGGCCAGACCTGCGTATGCGCCAACCGTATCCTCGTGCAGGAAGGCTGCTACGACGCTTTCGCCGAGAAGCTGGCCGAGGCTGTACGCGGACTCAAACTGGGTGCCGGCACCGAGGAAGGCGTTACCGTCGGCCCGTTGATTACCGAGCAGGCAGCCAACGACATGGAAGCCTTCGTCGCCGATGCCGTAGGCAAGGGTGCCAAAGCAGTAGTCGGTGGTAAGCGTTCGGATAAAGGCAAACAGTTTTTCGAGCCGACTATCCTCACCAATGTAAACGACGGTATGCGCGTTTTCCGCGAAGAAATTTTCGGGCCCATAGCGCCGCTGTTCAAGTTTAAAACCGAAGAAGAAGCCATAAAAATGGCCAATGATACCGAGTTCGGTCTCGCCTGCTATTTCTATGCGCGCGACATCGGCCGTATCTGGCGTGTCGCCGAAGGCCTGGAATACGGCATAGTCGGCATCAACGAAGGTATTATTTCCAATGAAATGGCGCCTTTTGGCGGGGTGAAAGAATCCGGCCAGGGTCGTGAGGGGTCAAAGTACGGACTCGATGATTACACCGAGATCAAATACATGTGTATGGGTGGAATAGACAAATGAACAATGCAAAAGTAGAAGTAGCAGAATTCGCCAAACTCTCCAATAGCGACTGGCAGGCACGCAAGGATGACGCGGTGCCCCGCGGTCAGGGCAATGTCGCGCCGGTTTATATCGATCACGCCAAAGGTTCCGAACTCTGGGACGTAGAAGGCAAGCGCTATATCGATTTCGGTACCGGCATCGCGGTTTGTTCGGCGGGCCACTGTCATCCGAAGATTACCGCCGCGGTCACCGAACAGCTGAACAAATTCAGCCATACCTGCGTGATGGTAACGCCTTACGATACTTCCGTGCGCCTCGCCGAGAAGCTCAACGAGCTGGCACCAGGACCGACTAAAAAGAAATCTATCTTCGTCACCACCGGTGCCGAAGCGGTGGAAAACGCGATCAAGATCGCGCGCGCGCATACCGGGCGTCGCGGCGTCATCGCCTTTAACGGCGGCTTCCACGGCAGAACCATGCTGGCGATGGGCCTGACCGGCAAAATTACGCCCTATAAGAACCTGTTCGGGCCATTCCCGGGCGAGCTTTACCACGCGCCTTATCCTATCGATTACCACGGCATTACCATCGAAGAGTCGCTGAAGGCGATCGATAACCTGTTCAAGGCCGATATCGCACCCAGCGACGTCGCCGCGATCATCATCGAGCCAATCCAGGGCGAAGGCGGCTTTTACCCGGCGCCGGTGGAATTCATGCAAGCCCTGCGCAAACTGTGTGACGAGCATGGCATCCTCCTGATCGCCGATGAAATCCAGACCGGTTTCGCACGCACCGGCAGGCTGTTTTGCAGTGAATACTCTGGCGTCGAAGCCGACCTGATGACGGTCGCCAAGGGTATGGCCAATGGCTTCCCCATCGCCGCAGTTGTCGGCAAGGCGGAAATCATGGATTCACCCTTACCTGGCGGACTCGGTGGCACCTACGCCGGCTCACCGCTGGGCTGTGCCGCTGCGCTCGCCATGATCGAAGTGATCGAGGAAGAAAAGCTGGCCGAAGGCGCATTGCACGTGGCCGAAGTATTTCGTGCGCGTCTCGACAAGCTGCA
>CAXBMV010000755.1:0-1785 GCA_963976575.1 uncultured Gammaproteobacteria bacterium
GTTCAGGCTTATTGCCTCAGGCATTGAAAATCACTCTGTTGCTTATTTTCTCGGCGCTCTCCAGCCCGTCGATCGCAGGCAAACCACCAGCGACTGAATGTCCACAACCCCGATTTACCGGGAAAGCCCCGGAGGCGCTCTATATGCGGGTAAGCCCGCTTGAACCCAACAGGGCAAATCGAAGAGCCGGTAAAGAGGTATACGAAGATATTTCAAATCCCGGTTGTGTGATGTGCCATGGCAAGAAAGGGGATGGCCGCGGCCCTCTCGGTGACAGTTTTGACCCACGACCGCGTAATTTCGCCTGCAGCAAAACAGTCAATGGTATTCCCGACGGTCAATTGCACTGGATTATCAAAAACGGATCCCCGGGTACCTCGATGCGCTCCTATGCTTATCTTACCGACGACGAGATCTGGCAACTGGTGATTTACCTGCGCAGCCTGGCCCAGACTGACTGAGAAGAGCCGGTCAGTATCGGACTCTCCCGTGTTGGGCGTATTTAAGGTGACAGTTAACTTAATTATTCAGCAGCGCCATCGGGCTGCCAACATCAACCACGCCAATAGAACCGTGTGCTTTATAGCCCAGCAATTCCTGAATGCGCAGCGGCATTGAGCGGGCACTTTCAATAGGAACTGTCAGAAACATATTTTCTTCGGTACGAAGCCAGCCAACAACATAGCCAAGAAACATGCCGCGCCGATGTTGATCAGCGGTTTCGTTTGCCCCGCCACCATGGATAGCTGCGCCCATGTAGAGCAGGGCTGATCCTGCTTTCATTTCTGCCCTTGTGATTTCTTCAGGCAAGGCTACGCGATCCCAGGACCAGTGATGACTTCCCGGCACCACCTGGGTTGCACCATTGGCGGCGGTAAAATCTGTTAATGCAAACATTGCCTCTATTTGCAGCGGTGGCCTTGGCCAGGCCATCAGGCTGGCCTGTTCTTCCCAGGCGGACTCGTCCCGATGTAGCTGCTGAGAAGATTCTCCTGGTCCGATCTGAATCAATTGTCCGGTGTTTAACAGGTAGTCCCTGCAGTTTGGTAACAAAAAATGATCTGCGGTTTCGCACAGTTGGGGTAAAAGCATCGCATCGAGAAAGGTTCTGGATTTCGCCGGCAAGCCATCAATTCGAATGGTCGACAGACCATAGAAATCGATCATTTCTTCTGTCGTCGGATTGCGCAAACCGGGATCAACTTTGGCAATAAACTGATCGAGTTCGGAATTGAGACTGGCGAGTTGATCAGGGTTAAGAATATCTTCCACGATAACGGCCCCGTCCCGTTCCAGCAGCTCGCAAAGTTGCTTCGATGAGGCGCTACTTTTTATACGCTCGATTTCTGCGGCCATGCTAATCTCCATTCGACTATTGGCCGAGAGTAGCAGAAAAGTTGAGCAAGACTCCAGCTACCGCCTGTTTTCCATGGCAGCCACTGAAAAGCGCTAGCCGGGATGCTGCGATAGTGATGTGCCGACTTCTGGCAATTACCTGTTTCAGATGTTGCTAAGCCTTCAAGTTCAGTATTCTGGGCCCCGGCAAAAATAAATTCATAGTTAGAGGCGATTAATCCCATGATGCAATTCGACTTCACCGATAACGGGTGCTGGTAACCGGTGGTACTCGCGGCATAGGGAGTGCCGTTGTTGACGCCTTTAACAAGGCGGGCGCTCGTGTCGCCATTAACGGAAGAACGGCTGAGTCAGTGGAAGAAGCAATCAATTCAAACCCTGATAACAAACGATTGTTTGCGGCTCCGGGTGACGTGGGTACGGTTGCTG
>CAXBMV010000756.1:0-1784 GCA_963976575.1 uncultured Gammaproteobacteria bacterium
TTGTTGATTGCCTACCCGCTGGCCTATTACCTGGCGATCAAGGTGAACCCGAAGTTCAGGGTGGCCTTGCTGGTGATGATCATCGTGCCCTTCTGGACCAGTATTCTCATTCGCACCTATGCCTGGATTTATCTGCTGGGCGGTCGCGGCATTCCACAGTTGCTGGAATGGATTGGCATCGACGGTGTGCGCCTGATCAATACGCCCTACGCGGTTCTGATCGGTATTATTTACGGTTACCTGCCGCTGATGGTGTTTCCAATATACGTCAGCCTGGAGAAATTCGACAAGCGCCTGCTGGAAGCCTCGCAGGATCTCGGCGCATCGCCGCTGAAAACCTTCCGCGATGTGACCCTGCCGTTATCGATTCTGGGCATCGCTACCGGCTGCATGCTGGTGTTTATTCTGCTGATGGGCGAATTTCTGATACCGGCACTGCTCGGGGGCGGCAAGGTATTCTTCGTCGGTAATGCACTGGTCGACCTGTTTTTACAATCGCGCAACTGGACCTACGGTTCGGCGGTGGCGGCCGCGCTGGTGATCATCATGCTGGTAACCGTGACTATCTACATGAAACTGATCATGCGCAGCTCGGGACAGCGTCAGGACGTATCGCTGATCTAGCCATGGGCATGCGCATCTACGCCATTGTTATCTACCTGTTTCTGTACCTGCCGATCGGTATCATCGTTTTGTTCAGTTTCAACTCTGGACGGCATGCCAGCGATTTCAATGGTTTTTCGGTGAAGTGGTATGGCAAGGCATTGTCTAATCCTTTCGTCATGGATGCGTTGGTAACAAGCCTGACAGTCGCCTTTATCAGTGCCTTGCTGGCCAGCGTTTTTGGCACCATGGCGGCGCTCGGGCTGCAGCAGGTGAAAGGGCGTATGCGTGTAATTTTCGATGCTGCCATTTACGTCGCCATCATGATTCCGGGCATTGTCATCGGCATCGCCACGCTGATCGCGCTGGTGACTGCATTCGATTATCTGAACCCCGTGCTAATGGCCAGCTGGCCCGAATGGCTGGGCACAGCACCGCGTCTTAACATGGGCCGGGTGTCGCTGATCGGCGCGCATACCATGTTCACCATGGCGCTGGTGGTGGTGATTGTGCGCTCGCGAGTCGCCGGCATGGATCGCACGCTTATCGAGGCCTCGGCCGATCTCTACGCAACGCCGCTGGCTACCTTCTGGCAAGTGACCCTGCCGCAGATTTTTCCCGCCGTGCTGGCTGGTTTTTTGCTCAGCTTTACCTTCAGTTTCGATGACTTCATCATCGCCTTCTTCGTTGCCGGTTCGGAGACCACGCTGCCGATTTACGTGTTTTCGTCTATCCGCCGCGGTGTCACTCCCGAGATCAACGCCATAGGCACGATGGTGCTGGCTATATCACTGAGTCTGCTGATCGCCGCGCAGGTGATGCTGCGCAGGCAGGCTCGCAATAGCGGAGCAGACCAGACATGATACTCGACGGCAAGATTGCAATCGTCACCGGGGCCGGCTCCGGCATTGGCCGTGCCAGCGCCGAAATCCTCGCCCGCGAGGCTGCCTTCGTGGTTGTTTCGGACCTGGACCTGGCACGAGCCGAGGCCACCGTCGCAGCTATCGCCGAACGCGGCGGTCGCGCCAGCGCGATGGCTGTAGACGTCGGCGACGACGCCCAGTTGCGTGCGCTGGTCGACGACACGGTAGCGCGCCACGGGCGCATCGATATCCTGCATTCGCAGGTCGGTGTGCAGGTCGCGGGTAACGCCGAACAGGTAGACCCCGATGGCATGGACA
>CAXBMV010000757.1:0-1772 GCA_963976575.1 uncultured Gammaproteobacteria bacterium
AGTAGAATATATTGCCAGATAATGGAATATGCAGCAGGTGCTCGACTTCTTCATCGTGGCGAAAGATCAGGCGGGTGATGGCGAAAGCAGACTTGCCGATCTCGGTGAGTTCGATGCGGCGGCCATGACGTACGAACAACTGGGTGCCGTATCTTTCCTCAAGTTCCTTCACCTGTCCGGAAAGCGTCGGCTGGGTAATATGCAGCATTTCCGCGGCACGGGTGAAGCTGCCATGCGCGGCAACGGCGTGGAATGATCTAAGATGAGCGTGGGATATCGGCACAGTCTATTTTAAGCATATGTTATATCGATTGGATGAATAGTATTTAACCGCTGTATAAATGGCAAATCTAAACGCAACTACCAGGAACAGCCACCATGTCCAATACTCCCATCGCCGGAAAAGCCGCCTGTTCACCCACCGGTGACCCTTATCTGCTCACCCCCGGACCGCTGACAACATCGGCCACAGTGAAGCAGGCCATGCTGCACGACTACGGCTCCCGCGATACCGGCTTCATCGAACTCAACGCGCGCGTGCTAGAGCGCCTTGTGTCCATAGTCCACGGTGAGGGTACGCATGTCAGCGTACCGCTGCAGGGCAGTGGCACATTCGTCGTCGAGGCCATGATCGGCTGCTTCGTACCGCCAAAAGGCAAGCTGCTCATCCTGATCAATGGCGCCTACGGTCAGCGCATCGCCAAAATCTGCGATTACTACAAGCGCGCTTACCTGGTGCAGGAGTCGGCAGAAGATGTGCCGGTGGACTGCGCCCTGCTCGAGCAGACACTCGCCGATAACAGCGACATCAGCCACGTGGTGGTGGTTTATTGTGAAACCACATCGGGCATTCTCAACCCGCTCGCAGAAGTCGCCGATATCGTCGCCAAACACGAACGCAGCCTGTTGATCGACGCCATGAGCGCCTTCGGTGCGCTGCCGCTGGATGCCCGTGAAATCCCCTTCGACGCAGTTGTGGCGTCTAGCAATAAATGCCTCGAAGGCGCACCCGGCATGGGATTTTGTATCGCGCGTGAATCCGCGATGGAAAAAACCGAGGGAAATTCCCCGTCCTTGTGCCTTGATTTATACGACCAGTGGCGCGCCATGCAAAAGAATCGCCAATGGCGTTTCACCCCGCCGACCCACGTATTGCTGGCCTTCGACCAGGCACTCACCGAGTATCTCGAGGAGGGCAGCGTGGCTGGACGCGGCGGTCGTTACCGCAAAAACTGTGACCTGCTGGTCGCGGGCATGCGCGAAATGGGCTTCAAAACCCTGTTGCCGGACGAGTTGCAGGCACCGATTATTATCACCTTCCATATGCCGGCCAACGCTGAGTTCGATTTCGCTGCATTTTATGATGGGCTTCGCGATATGGGCTATGTAATATACCCGGGCAAACTGACTGTTGCCGATAGCTTTCGCATCGGTTGTATCGGCCGGCTTGATGCGCAGCAGATGCAGGGCGCATTGCAGGCCATTCGTGCAATGCTGACACAGTTTGGAATAGATCAAATTATCAACACTGATTAAAGTCCGGAGTAGATTCATGGCGACAGATTTACCTCAGCGCGCGAGCGCAGTCATCATCGGTGGTGGTGTCATCGGCGCCAGTGTCGCCTACCACCTGGTCAAGCAGGGCTGGAGCGATGTGGTATTGCTGGAACGCGGGCAGTTTAGCTGCGGAACCAGCTGGCATGCCGCTGGCTTGATCGGCACCATGCGCGCCAATGAATCTCATGCCAGGCTTTGCGAATACTCGATGGCGG
>CAXBMV010000758.1:0-1764 GCA_963976575.1 uncultured Gammaproteobacteria bacterium
GGGATCTCCAAACGAATAGGCTGTAATCGGGCGAGAGTCACTGGCATCGCGAACCATCTGGAGATCCCGGATATCTGCTGCGCAGATTCCGGGATGACGTTCAGTTGTTTCAGCGGCGCAAGTTCCGGGGTGATGTTCAGTTGTTTCAGCAACGCAGATTCCGGGGTGACGTTCAGTTGTATCAGCGACGCAGATTGCGGGGTGATGTTCAGTTATTTCAGCGGCGCAGGTTCCGAGGTGATGTTCAGTTATTTCAGCGGCACAGATTCCGGGGTCAGGTACAGCTATTGAAACTGCGCAGATTCAGGGATGACGATTAATCATTTAAACTGCGCGTTCCCGAGTGAACCTCAGTTGCGATACTGGACTAGGGCAACACCTTGTTGAAAGGCTTAACCATTACCGATTCATACACCCCGGCAGCGACATAAGGGTCTGCATCGGCCCAGGCGCGGGCATCCTCCAGAGAATCGAATTCGGCGACTATGATGCTGCCGGAAAAGCCGGCCTCGCCGGGATCACTGCTGTCGATCGCAGGGTTTGGCCCGGCCATCAATAGTTTACCCTGGTCTTTTAGCGCCATCAGTCGGGCGACATGATCCGGGCGTGCTTTGAGTCGATCGGCAAGACTGTTGTCTTTATCGTTTGCGACAATGCTGTAAAACATCAATTGGTCTCCTTGTCGCCGGGCGACAGATATTTTGCCAGGAAAAATGCCTGGGCAACGACGAAGGCGATGGTCATACCCATCAAGCCGAATAGTTTGAAATCAACCCAGTTGTCTTCGCTGAATTGCAGACCGAAGGGGTCGATTGCCGGAGCAACCACCAGGTTGGCCACACCGGAGACGATAAAAAATGCCACCCAGGCCAGGTTTAGCTTAACCCAGACGCGCGGTTGATCTATCTCCACCGCGTGGCCCATCATGCGCTGTACCAGAGGCTTGTCGCCGATCAGATGGCTGGCGAGAAAGACCAATGCGAACAGCCAGTTGATCGCGGTCGGCTTCCACTGGATAAACAGAGGGTCTTTGAAGGCCAGCGTTGCACCACCGAAAACCAGCAGCAGGCCAAGGGTGATCAGCGGCATTTTCTCGACTTTTTTGGCGATGATCAGCGCCAACGACACCTGGATCAGCGTGGCGATGATCGCGGTCAAGGTGGCCAGGTAAATGGCATCGCTGGATTCACCCGGGGTCAACTGCATCAGCGGAAGCCAGTCATTGATGCCGAGGATCAATTCATCGGGCAGGTCGAGGTAGAATTTGTATACGATAAAGAAAAGCAGTATCGGCAGGAAATCGGAAAGTTGTTTCATCGAATCTCGGTGGAATTTAAAGCAACGCGGATTTTACCCTATAAAATGCCGCTCTGGTGACTAATATATGACGTGATGATATGCTCAAAGTTCGTTTTCAAGCCTGGCGATTACAATTTTGAATCACAAAAAACTTTTTTATCTGGCCGGATTACCGCGTACAGGAAGCACGGTGCTCGGAGAGATATTGAACCAGAACGAGCTTCTCCATGTATCCCCGGCTTCGCCGCTTTGTGAAATCGTCGGCGATGTTATCGCCAAATGGCGCGGGGACCTGTCTGCGCTGAAGGCTTACCAGCATCCCGATCAACTGGCCAACCTGTGGCGAGCTAGCCGTGATGGTTTTTACCAGCATCGCGAGGAACCTTATATCGTCGACAAGTCCTGGGTTTGGCATATGAGCGACCCGATCGAGGAGACGCGTAAAACCCTGGGTGAAGAAATGAA
>CAXBMV010000759.1:0-1763 GCA_963976575.1 uncultured Gammaproteobacteria bacterium
CCTGGTGTTAATGCTGGCGCTGCTGCTGGCGGGTAGCGTGACGGCACTGGATCATTTAAATCAGCAACCTGGTTCGACGGCATTGATATCTATGACGGCAGGTAATGTCGAGCAAGAAGGCGTCGAGAGCGGTAGTGAGTTAATCCGGCAGGAGAATCCGAAAGATTGGAGAAACTTGCTCGACGGTGCCGATGTCAGTCACCTGGTCAGCTTTCTCGAATCTTTGGACATGGCTTCGGGTTCCAGCATAGCAGTGCCGAATAAGCACCCGCATCCGAAGCAGAAACACGACCACTAATCACTGCCCATGCGCGCTGTATCAGTTTTCACTTAGCGCGAATTTTAGCTGTTTTATGGTGTTATACTTCGTCGAAGTTTAATAGATTCGACACAGCTTAAGGCTGTCAGTCGGGCACCAATTACAGGATATCAGGCATGGCTTTAGACAGGCTCACCCAACTGGCCAGTGGCGACAAGGCCGTAGCGGCGCTGGCACAGCCGGAAACCTATACCCAGCTCGGCGTTATCATCACGATTTACGTGATCGCCTTTATCGTCGCCAATCGTATCCGCAAATACACCCCCTTTCTTGACGTCATTTACGGGGATGCGGACGTGCACCCGATACGGCGTTTTGTCAGCACTCTGGGCAATCTGATTTTCCCGGTGCTGGCGATCATGATGCTGCGTATCTCGGTGGATGTCAGCCAAAGCGCATTAGACCAGGGCTGGTTGATGCAAACCGCGCTGACCATCGCTATATTGCTGTTGTACAACTCGGTTATCCACGACTTTGTACTGCACCGTGGCGCCGCGCGTCTGTTCCGCTGGATTGGCATACCGCTGCTGTTCCTGCATCTACTTGGCATACTCCCCGGCCTGATCGAAATTCTCGAGTCGATTTCCATCTCCATCGGCGATATCCAGATATCCGCCTACGGCATAGCCCGGGTAGCTATTTTTGGTTCGCTTTTATTCTGGCTTGGACGCGCTTCCAACATGCGTTCGACCACGCTGGAAACCTACGATGGCAAGGACATCATGGTGCCGAACGAAAAATTCATCGTCGAGACTTTCACCAACTGGACGCACAAGAACAAGAGTCAGCGTTACCGGGTTGATTTCTCGGTGGCCTACCATTCCGATATACGCAAGCTGGTCGATATCATCAAGGATGTGGTCGCCAGTCATCCGCAGGTTTTCAGCGGTGACGATGTGCCCATAGAAGAACGTCCGGACTGCGAAATCGACAGCTTCGGCGATTCCGGCATCAATATGTTTGTCGAGTTCTGGATGGAAGGCATAGATGATGGCAGGAATCGTGTCGGTGGCGATCTGTTATTGATGATCCTCGAATCCCTGCAGGAGAATGGATACGAAATTCCGTTCCCGCAGCGCGAAGTGCGCGTATTGAACAAGGATTTTTCCGTCCACAGTGAAAAAACCAGTTAATCCAGGAGCCATACCATGTCCAGTTTAAGCCAGCAAGAATGCGAAGCCTGTCGTGCCGATGCGCCGCGCGTCAGCGACTCCGACCTGAAAGAATTGATGCCAAAAATACCCGACTGGAGCGTGGTTGTGGTCGACGACGTTATGCGCCTGTCGCGGGACTTCAAGTTCAAGAATTTTGCCGAGGCGCTGGCGTTTAGCAACCGCGTCGGCGAACTGGCCGAGGCCGCCGCGCATCACCCGGCTATCCTGACCGAGTGGGGCAGGGTTAATGTGAGCTGGTGGACGCACAAGATCCACGGTCTGCATAAAAA
>CAXBMV010000760.1:0-1757 GCA_963976575.1 uncultured Gammaproteobacteria bacterium
TGGATACGGCGAAACTGATGACCACCTTGATTCGGGTCGGCACCAGACGGGTGCCGATGACCGGCATGGCCACCAGCATCGCGCTTATGCGCATCATCGGCCAGACCAGTGTGCCGATGAAAGCAGTTGCCTGGGCAAAGCTGAATTCCATCGCGCTAACCTATCAGGCTCGGGATACTGAGATACAGCCGCCGCGTATAGCTGAGCAACAGATTCAGCATCCACGGTCCGGCAACCATGATCGACAACAGCAACACCATCAGCTTGGGGATAAAACTCAGGGTTTGCTCGTTGATCGAAGTGGCGGCCTGGAACATGCCGATGAGTAAACCAATCGCCAGCGCAGACAACAGCATCGGTGCGGTGATCATCGCGATCACGTAGAGCGCCTGCTGCGCCAGATCGATTATCGTATCCGGCGACATTTACAGGTTTACCAGAAAGCTTGAGGCCAGCGTGCCCATGATCAGGGCCCAGCCATCCACCAGCACAAACATCATCAATTTGAACGGCAGCGAAACAATCATCGGTGACAACATCATCATACCCATCGACATGAGTACGCTGGCTACCACCAGGTCGATGATGACGAAAGGAATGAAGATGAGAAAACCGATCTGGAAAGCGGTTTTTAGTTCGCTGGTCACAAAAGCCGGCATCAACAGGGTCAGCGGAGTGGCTTCGGGTGACTCGATCTCCTCTATCCCTGCGATATCGGCGAACATGCGGATATCGGTTTCACGGGTTTGCGCGAGCATGAACGCCTTGAATGGATCGGTGGCTTCGTTGAGCGCGTCTATTGCGGTCATCGAACCCGCCAGATAAGGTTGCAACGCCACCTGATTCACTTCGTCGAATACCGGGGTCATGATGAACAGCGTCAAAAACAATGCCAGTCCGAGAATAATCTGGTTCGACGGTGTTTGCGCGGTTCCCAGCGCCTGTCGCAGTATCGATAAAACGATGATGATGCGCGTAAACGAAGTCATCATCAGCAGTATCGCCGGCAGCAGCGTCAATACTGTCATCAAACCGAGGATTTCCAGGGTTACGCTGTAAACCTGTCCATCGCCACTGCCACCGTCTATGGAAATAGCCGGGATACCCGTCGATTGCGCCTGTGCCTCGGGCAGTATTACCAACAGGATCAGCGCCAGCAGGAGTTTCATTGCTTGTCGCCCTCGCCCATCAGGCTGTTCAGCTTGCTGGCAAAAGAGGGTTTGCTGTCGATGGTTGCGGAGAATTCGATCGGATTGGCCAGGCTATGCAGCTTTTCGATACGTCCGGGCGTCAGACCCAGCAGTATCTGCTCCTCACCGACCTGCACCAGCAGAATACGATCGCGGGTGCCGATGCTCAGCGCGGAAACGATTTGTATCAGTCCCTGTTGCGACTGCTGGTTAAAATTCATTTTCTTCAGCAACCAGGCAAGCAAAAATATGATCGCTACCACCAGAATCAGCCCACCGGTTAACTTCAACAGGTAAGACGAACTCACAGGGTCGATGCCGACGGGCGCCACAGCGTCACCCTGTGCCTGCAAAGAAGCACAAAACATCGTAGCCACAAGTGCATACCAGCGCATTAGCGTAGATTCTTGATACGGTCGGCGGGACTGATGACATCGGTCAGGCGGATGCCGAATTTTTCATTCACCACGACCACTTCTCCATGCGCCACCAAAGTGCCGTTCACCAGCACATCCATTGGTTCTCCGGCGAGTCGATCGAGCTCGACCACCGATCCCTGGTTGAGTT
>CAXBMV010000761.1:0-1754 GCA_963976575.1 uncultured Gammaproteobacteria bacterium
GAGTTCCATTCGAAGATATCCGCCACGCCCGCAAACAGGCCGAGCACCAGCCACAGGGACAGCAACAGCAGTAACAGGCGCGAAGGTCTCATGAACGCGGCGCGTCGACCTTTTCCATCAGGTTACGCAAAACATCGTCGACGCCGAGGCCATCGATTTCGACTTCGGGCGCGAGGATAATACGATGTCGCAGCACCGGCAGGGCCATCGCCTTGACGTCGTCCGGGGTAACAAAACCTGCCCCGTTGATCAACGCCAGCGCACGCGAGCAACGCAGCAACGCGATGCTGGCGCGTGGACCGGCGCCGTGGCGCAGCATGGTGCTGCCGCGCGTGGACCGCACCAGCTTCACCGCATACTCGGTGACGTTCGGGTCTACCACGATGGCGCTGCACTCGGCCTGAGCGGCGATAACGTCTATGACCGCTGCCGCACCCGGGCTGGTCGCGTCATTAGTCTTTCCGCCATAGCGGTTGGCAATTTCTATTTCTTCTTCCGCACCGGGGTAATCGATATTGATCTTGATGATGAATCGATCCAGCTGCGCCTCGGGCAAGGCATAGGTGCCTTCCTGCTCTATCGGGTTTTGTGTCGCCAGCACCATGAAAGGCTTTTCCACCGGCAGCGTCTTGCCATCCAGCGTAACCTGGTATTCCTGCATCACTTCCAGCAGCGCCGCCTGGGTTTTCGCTGGTGCGCGGTTGATTTCATCGGCGAGCAACAGGTTGGTGAATACCGGGCCCTGCTTGAGCACGAACTTGCTCTGCGCCATGTCGAACATGACGTGGCCGGTAACATCACCCGGCATCAGGTCGGGGGTGAACTGGATGCGCTTGAACTTGCCGCCTATACCCGCCGCCAGTAATTGCACCAGCAACGTCTTGCCAAGCCCGGGCACGCCTTCGATCAGCACGTGGCCGCCGGCGAGCAGGGCCACCAGCACCTGGTCGACAACTGCCTGCTGGCCGATCAACTGACTGTTAATGGTTTTGCGCAGCGCCGCAATGGCACTGGCGCCCGGATTGGTATCAGGATTGGTATCATTCATAGTGATTGCTCGATGTGTCTTAAAAGTTTAACGGTATGGACAAACATATTTTCAGTGAACTCGCTGGAATGGAGTGCACGGCGCACGCTATCGACAGGCAGGTTGCATCGTTCTGCGATCAATTCGTATTGGCGCGGCTCGTCGGCGCGGGCAAACTCAGGCAAGTTCAGGCTGGCTCGGCGCAACACGCGCTGGCGTATCGGCGCGATCAAATCTACGGCTTGCTTGCGCTGCCACAGGTATTGTGTAATCGAGGCAAAGTGCTCTCCCATCTCCCTGGCGTGGCCTGCGCCACGCGGCAGAATTCGACCAAACCTGTGACCGAGGTGCCATAACCACAACGCCAACAGCAAGGCGGTAGCGATGAGTAGTTCGTTGGTGTGCTTCAAGGCCAGCTGCCACAGGGAATCGCGCAGCAAGGGTCGCAGTATGGCGAAATCACCATCGCGGGAACTGAGTATCCACAACAGGAAGGCATGGTCGTTGGCATCGATACGGTAGGAAGTCCAGATGCTCGAATCCGATACGATGGTGAGCAAACCCTCGCCCACCTGGAATTGCATCAGATGAACGCCGTGGTCGGAAGACGACCAGCTCGTCGGCAGGGGTCCGTCTTCGTCGTAGTCATCGGTTTCGATATAGGGGTGTTTCAGCACTCGCTCGGTATTGAAGGCGATCTCGAGATCACCGATTCCTTCACCGAAAC
>CAXBMV010000762.1:0-1754 GCA_963976575.1 uncultured Gammaproteobacteria bacterium
CAGCCAAGGATGAAGAACCCCCGGTCAGCCTGCATACACGGGCCCTGCCTCTGATCCAGTTGCTGGAGGATAGCGCTGCTGACCAGGAGTATGTCCGCTGGGAATGACTGGGGTTTGGATCACCACCTGAACTATCGTGATTCAGGTAATTCTTATCCAGGATTCCTTGTCTTCAGGACTTTCTGCCATAAGCGAGCAACACTGGCCCAGGGGACTTAAAACACCCTTCAGCGATTCACCATCGCATCGACGACCGCAGTCCAGCCGCGAGCGATATTGTCGTGGTTATAACCACCGCCACCCATAGCCAACATACGTCCCTGACAGTAATCGTCGGCAATACGGCAGAGTTGCGCTGCCGCGTAGGCATGCGATGCCGGAGTAAACTCCATGTTGGTAATCGGGTCGCCAGCGATGCTGTCGGCACCACATTGCAGGAGGATGAACTCGGGTTCATGCAGGCGTAAATAGTCTTCCACCTGCGGCCAGACTTCCTGAAAAACCGCGTCGTTGGAAAATGGTGGTACCGGGATATTCAATTTGGTGCCCTGTGCAATTCCAAGGCCGGTCTCCTGAGCAAAACCGGTGCCGGGATACAGGGTCCGGCCATCCTGATGTATGTCGGCAAAGAGTAAATCCGGATCTTCCTCGAAGCTGTAAAACACGCCATCGCCATGGTGGGCGTCTATGTCGATATAAGCGACGCGTTTGATGCCGTATTGCGCGCGTAGATACTCGATGGCAATACCGCAGTCATTGAATACGCAAAATCCTGCAGCGATATGCCGCCTGGCGTGATGCAGTCCGGCAATAGGGGAGAAGGCGCGGCGGAATTCACCTTTCATGATACGGTCGATCGCATCTGTGACTGAACCGGCGACATGGCTTGCGGCTTCGAACATACCGGTGAACGAGGGCGTATCACCACCGTCGAGGTATCCGTGGCCGGAAACGGAGTAGTCGCGCACCTTTTCAATGTAGTCGCTGGTATGAAACAGTTCTATCCTGTCCCAGCTGGCCGCAACCGGCTCCTGTATGGCCAGTTGCTGGTCTAGTCCTTGTCTTATCAATTCAGCTTTGAAGACAGCATGTCGCTGTGGTCCAAAAGGATGGCCGTCCTTAAAACCGTAGTCGGCGAGCGCCTGGCCGAGATAAATACAGGTATCTTTAGATGACATTGATTTCGCCTTCAGAAATTATGCGGCCATTTAAAACCAGGCCTGCAAACAGGTCAAATCCATTCTGGTGAAACAGGGTGTGTCCGGGGAGCACAGCCCGGGTAGCTAAACGAAATGGCGCAATCAGGATTTGTCTTCGGCGAGCTTGTGCAACAGTAACTCGCTAGCCTCCTGCCAGGGGGCGAAGGCTTGTTGCTGCTTTAGCAGGTCGAGTCCCAGTTTCGAGTAGGTGCCCTCACTGGCGATGTGTTCGGCGATTATCGCGGGTTTGCCCGAGCCCTGCTCCAGGGCAAGTTGTGCCGCACCCTTGGCCATACCCATAACCAGTTTCGAGGTCAAGTCTCGCGGTAATGCATCCGATTGATTGGCCTCAATCAAGGCGTCGAATAACTGGAAAAACCAGGAATAGACGCAGGCGAGTACGCTGCCCTGTTCGAAGGCGGCCTCGCTTGCGCTGGCGACCGACTCGCCACAGTGATTGAAAAAATCGGCAACCCATTCTTGATGGGGGTAAATCAGTGTGGTGCTGGCACCGCACTCGGCACTACTCACCGGCATAGCGCGCACAATCTCGAT
>CAXBMV010000763.1:0-1750 GCA_963976575.1 uncultured Gammaproteobacteria bacterium
ATCTCTATCTGCACGGTACCGGTGATGATGCAATAAAAGCTGTCGGTGTAATCGTCCTTGCGGAATATATAGTCGCCCTGTGCCGGTGTCCTGATGTCGCTGTCGAGAAAAAATTCGCGCAGTTGTAATGTGGTCAAACCAGACAGCAGCGGCATGTTTTTCTGAATGACTTTCAACGCCACGCTAACCCTCGGCTGGCCGCGTAACAGATCGAATTTGGCCTGCAGCAGGTGCTCGTCGGCAGGCTTGATGTTATTGCCCTGGATATACTCGACCACCTCGTATCCCTGGTTCATGCACTGCTTGATCAGCGGGTAACCACCCAGCGCACCGATGATATATATACCGGGAACATTGGTTTGATAGTGGCCATCCAGTTCCGGAATCGCTTCGCGATCTTCGCTGGGGAATTCGATGCCACAGGATTCGATAAACTTGCGCGGCGGGATAGCACCGAGCCTGGCGATGATACGGTCGCAGGGCACCTCGGCTTCACCGTTGGGGGTGTCCAGGGTTAACACTGCTTTCTGGCTGCCATCGCTTTGCTCTTCCAGCTTCGCCGAATTCGAAGAATAAAAACACTCGATATCACCGCTTTCTATTTTTTCCAGTATGGCCTGGTTATTGGCATCCTTGGCGCGTTCGAATTCGCTGTTGCGATTGACGATATAAACGGTGTTGTGGTTGCACAGTGCGATCGCATTCTCGATGCCGGCGTCACCGCCGCCGATGACGATAATGTGTTCGTCTTCGTATTCGTCAGGGTCATCCAGGGTGTATTGCACCAGCGGCAAGTCTTCCCCGGGGACACCAAGAGTGCGCGGGTTTCCCTGGACACCAATCCCCAGCACCACGGTCTCTGCTGAAATGGTCTCGCCCTGCTTGAGGGTTACCTGGAAGTTGCCCTTGCTACCTGTGATGGCGACTATCTCGGCGTTCAGCTTGATGTTGACTTCGTGCTGTTCTATCCCGGATTGCCAGGTGTCGAGCAGGGCCTCGCGCTTACCGGCGGTGAACTTGAGCGGGCTGCGTAGCGGCAGAATGCGCGGCTCGTCCATGACGTGCTTGCCTTTCTGGTAATGGAAGATGGTGTTGGAGATTTGTGATTCGGCTTCGATCAGGATATGCGACACCCCGAGCTCGGCGGCATGAGCGGCAGCGCTCAACCCTCCCGGGCCAGCGCCTACAATTGCAACGCGGTAAGTCTGATCAGACATTCAACCCGAACTTTATTCTTGAGTACATGATTCTAAATATTATTGTTTTGTACGATTATTGAGCAGCAGTATAAAGTAAGAACCAGGCTATCACCACAGAATAGAATGGCGCAAGAATGCAATGCTGGGCAGTTGCAGACAAGGCCTGTTATGCTGCTGTCTGCTTGCCCGAACTGGTTGATTTCACCCCGGAGAATTTGATGCCGCAATTACTGCGACTGTGTTGTTTCAAACTTGTTGCACTGTTACTGCTGGGCGGTTGCGTAACTCTGCCTTCGGATTTCAAGGATCCCGGGGTCACAGTAGTTTCGGTAAGACCCACCCTGATAAACAGCATTGCACCGCAGTTTGACATACTACTGCGCGTGACCAATCCCAATCGGGTCGACCTCGACCTGGCCGGTCTGTCTTATAATATCTTCCTCTCGGGCAACAAGCTGATAGAAGGGGTCGCCAGCGATTTGCCGCTGATACCCGCCTACGGCGAGGGCGAAGTCAGGCTGCAGGCCACCGCCGATCTGCTCAGTAGCCTG
>CAXBMV010000764.1:0-1749 GCA_963976575.1 uncultured Gammaproteobacteria bacterium
TCAAAGACGCCTGAAGTCTAGCCTGATCTTGCAATCAGCCGGGCGCTGCCCCGGCTGATTGATTGTCGGCGCGACAAGTTGGTTTCACCGTAATTCTGCTATAATCGCCGCCATGAATATCGTCCGATTCCCACTCGCGATCACCTTACTGCTGTTTGCCAATGCCAGCCAGGCGGTTTGCAGCGGCCTGCTCGATTTTGAAACCCGTAAACTGCGTTCCGAAGAGAGTATTGATTTCTGCGAGGCCTACCAGAACAAGCTGTTGCTGGTGGTTAATACTGCAAGCAAGTGCGGCTTTACACCTCAGTTCGAGGGTCTGGAAAAGCTTTACCAGAAATACCGCGACCAGGGCCTGGAGATTGTCGGCTTTCCATCGGATGATTTCCGCCAGGAATACAGCGAGGAAGACAAGATCGCCAGTGTTTGCTATGTCAATTACGGCGTCAATTTCACCATGGTGGCGAGCAGCCCGGTACGTGGCAGCAATGCCAATCCGCTATTCAGACAGTTGGCGCAGAAGTCGGGCAGGCAACCCTCGTGGAATTTCAATAAATATCTGGTCAGCCGCGATGGCAGCCGGGTCAACTACTATGCTTCGACAGTAGAACCGCTGGACAGCGAGCTGGAAGAAGCGATACGGCTATCCCTGTCGGAGTAGTCCCCTGGCGACGAGTCCGGATCGCTGCTCTCGAATATCAAAGTGCTTCTAAATGCTCGATCATGCGTTGGCGCATCGCGTTATCGGGTAACCTGCCGTATCCCGCCCCCATATTATCGAGCAGATGCTTGAGTTTCGAAGTCGCCGGGATGACGCAGGTGACTGCCGGGTGAGAGGCGACAAACTTGAGGAAAAACTGTCCCCAACTGGCGCAATCGAACTCTTCCGCCCAACCCGGTAAGGCTTCCCCCTTCACCCGTCGGAAAAGGCTGCCGCGCTGGAATGGGCGATTAATCAATGTGGCGATGCCTTTTTCCTGCGCAATGGGCAGCAGGCGTTGCTCCACCTCGCGCTCTAAAAGGTTGTAACTGAATTGCACGAAATCCAGCGCTTCATGTTGCAGGATGGATTCCAGGTCATCGTGGTCGCGACCGTGCGAGGTGGTTATACCGATATAGCGTATCTTGCCTTCGGCTTTCCATTGCCTCAGGGTTTCGATATGGGTTTTCCAGTCGCGCAGGTTGTGTATTTGCATCAAGTCGATCCTGGCCACGCCGAGACGTTGCATCGATTGCTGCATCTGTCGCATTCCCGATTCGCGGCCATTGGTCCAGACCTTGGTGGCGGTGAACAGATCCTGTTTATTTTTCACCTGTTTCAATAGTTTCCCGGTAACGCTCTCGGCATTGCCATACATCGGTGAACTGTCGATTAGCTGTCCACCCTGTTGGAAAAAGGCCCGGGTTACTTCGAGTAACGGGGCTAGAGTAGTTTCATTCAATTCGACATCAAAGGTGCGCGAGGTGCCAAGACCTATCACCGACAGGGCTTCGCCGCTGGCAGGAATCGTCTTGCGGATTGTGCCGCGTTCCATCGCCGCGACCAGGCCTGGCAGGGCGGTCAGCGCCAGCGTGCTGGCGCAACCAGCCTTGATAAACTGCCGCCGTGGTTTACTGAATTTAAAAGTTTGCATTAAAGCCTCCAGCTAAACTGCGTTGTCGTAAATTATTCCGTGACAGCCTGATTCGGCGTCGCGCCAGTAACAGGTTCGTGTTCAAAATGCCTGCCGAGCAATACCGCGAGTATGCTCC
>CAXBMV010000765.1:0-1748 GCA_963976575.1 uncultured Gammaproteobacteria bacterium
GGCTCAACCTGAATTCGGCGCCAGCGTCGCTGGATCCGGCCAACTTCGACCCGACCGCGAGCAATACCTACAGCCATTCTACCTCGACCACGGTTTATGATTCGCTGGGCGCTTCGCATGTCATGTCTTACTATTTCGTGCACGACCTGCCGGGCTCGGCTACCAACGCGGCCAATGATCCCAACCAGTGGGCCATGTTTACCTATCTCGATGGGGCGGAAGTCGATGTCAATGGTGGTACTGCGATCACTCATCCCAACGATGGTACCTTCGCCAGCAGCACGCCCGCCGTAATCCAGAACCTGGCAATCCCTTTGACCAATGGCGCTCTGCCATTGACCATAACCCAGGATTTGGCGAATAACGGCATTACCCAGTATGCGGCCGGCTTTGCGGTGAATACGCTCAACCCGGATGGTTTTACCACCGGCAGACTGACTGGGCTGGATCTTTCTGAAACCGGTTTGCTGCTTGCTACCTTCAGCAGTGGCGTATCAATACCACTGGGACAGATCGCAATGGCTGACTTCCCCAATAGTCAGTTTGATTCAGTCGGGTGCACTGGAAACATCCAACGTCGATCTAACCCAGCAGCTGGTCAACCTGATTACTGCGCAGCGTAATTTCCAGGCCAACGCCAGGTCGATCGAAACTTCGAACACGATTACCGATACCGTAATCCAGATTCGTTAAACGGATAGTTAAATGGACAAGTATCTTTATCTGGCCATGAGTGGCGCCGGTCAGGCGATGTTCGCACAGCAAAACAACGCCAACAACCTCGCCAACGTTTCCACCGTAGGATTCAAAGCCGCGCTGGACAGCTTTCAGTCCAGCCCGGTTTATGGTCCCGGCAATCCGGACCGGGTTTACGCCCGCAACGAATCTTCCGGAGCCAACCTGAGCGGTGGAGCACTCATGACTACCGGGCGCGACCTGGACATCGCCATCAATGGCGATGGCTGGTTTGCGGTTCAGGCGCCCGATGGCAGCACCGCTTATAGCCGTAGAGGTGATTTTCATATCGACCCGAACGGCCTGATGCTGAACGGTGCCAACCAGATAGTGCAGGGCGAAAGTGGTCCCATAACCCTGCCGCAATTCGAAAGCCTGGTGATAGGACGCGATGGCACCATCAGCATGCGTGCGGTAGGCCAGGCGGCCAATAGCCTGGTTGCGGTTGATCGCCTCAAGCTGGTCAATCCACCGATGGATCAGCTTTATCGCGGCGAAGATGGCTTGTTTAGAGTTTCCGGTGGCGAAGAGTTGCCCGCCGATGCTTCCGTATCGGTAACCGCGGGTGCGCTGGAGGCGAGCAACGTCAACGCGGTCGACGCGATGGTGCGCATGATGGACTATGCGCGTTACTACGAGCACCAGGTAAAACTGATGAAACTGGCCAGCGAAAACGATGCCGCCAGTTCCCGTCTGATGCGCATGAATGGCTAATTGGCGTCTTCGCTAGCGCGTGGCACAATGCCATGGTTTTCTCAGCTGGCACTAACGTGAGTAATAACGATGAAGCCCGACAGGATTTCCTGTCATTACGCGAAAAGGTTGTGACCCTGCAGATAGCCAGCGTCTCAGCCGACAATACCCCGCTGGCGAGCTACGCACCTTTCGTCTGGCACGACAATGCCTGTTATCTGCTGCTCAGCGACCTCGCCGAACACACTCCGAATTTAAGAAGCAATCCCGCCATCAGCCTGATGCTGATCGAGCCCGAAGGCGAAGCCTCCAACCCGTTT
>CAXBMV010000766.1:0-1743 GCA_963976575.1 uncultured Gammaproteobacteria bacterium
GCTTATGGCCTGGAAATCCTTGCCTTCGACATAGGCCTGCTGGGCCATAACCGGTGTGGACAAGATTACCATCAGGCTTAGTCCTTGAATCCAGCGCCTTAACATTGCATATCTCCTGTATTTATCCGCCATAATTTAGTGCTTCTTGTGACAACGGAATCGTGAAAAAGTTTGTAGCGGTGCGTTACCGACTTCCGCAGTAGTGTATTGATTCAAGTTGAACCGCAACTGAACGACCTATTGAATGCCCGCAATATAGTTCGAGACCGCTTCGATTTCCTTGTCCGACATGCGCTTGGCGACATTGCGCATCATCAGACCTGCATCGTTGGCTCGCGTACCTGCCTTGAATTTATTTAATTGTGAGACAAGGTATTGCGGATGTTGACTACGAAGTGCAGGCCATCCTGCAGGCCCGTTTCCAAGCCCTGTGGGTGCGTGGCAGCTCATGCAGGCCGCAACCGAGGCATCTGTAATACCACCACGGTAAATATTTTCACCCAGCTCCAGCATTTCACCGTCGAATGCCACTGGCTTCATTTTCTGGCTTTCGTAGTAAGCGGCAACATTCATCATATCCTGCTCGTTTAACAACATCGCCATGCCCTGCATGGTTGGGTCGGGACGGTCGCCAGATTTGAAGTCCTCTAATTGCTTCACAAGGTAACCGGCATGTTGGCCAGCCAGCGACGGCCAGGTCGCATTGCTGCTATTACCATCTACCCCATGACATGCTGCGCATACGGCACTTTTGGCTTTGCCAGCTTCTATATCGCCGGCAGCATTGACGGCGGGTGTCGTCAGGCTCGACAATAGCATCAAAATGACGCCAAAATGGATCGCTTTCATTCTAACTCCTGGGGAAAAAGGCTACGGAAATTCAGGGCGCAAATGTATATCATACCCCAGCCACTGGTTCAACAATAACCCCGGAACATATGAGTATTTCTTTCAATCGAGCACGATTTGCCACCAGCGCCTTCGAGATTTCACAACTACTGCCCGACGAGGGCAACGAAGTCGCCTTTGCAGGACGCTCCAATGCCGGCAAGTCCAGCGCTATTAATTGTCTGACACGGCAAAAAGCACTGTGCAAAACCAGCAAAACCCCGGGGCGCACACAGTTAATCAACTTTTTCGCACTGGACGAGGAACGCCACCTGGTAGATCTGCCCGGTTACGGCTTCGCCAAGGTGTCGAAACAAATGCGCGCGCACTGGAACGACGTTATGTCGAGATATCTGCTGGAGCGCAAAGCCCTTCGCGGTTTGATAATAGTGGTCGACATCCGCCGCGGTATCAGCGACCTCGATCAGGCCCTGATCGATATGCTTGGCGGGGAAATGGCGATCCATATACTGCTGACCAAATCTGATAAGTTGTCTCGTTCGGCGGTACAAAAGACCGTCATCTCGGTGACAAAACATCTGGGCAATCCGCTGCACTCGGTGTCGACATTGTCTATCGTCAGCAAGCAGGGGCTTGAGGCGCTGGAACAGAAATGTCGCGACTGGCTTGATATGAAGGAGTAATAAAAAGCCCTGGCAGTAAACTGCCAGGGACAAAGGGTGAACCGGATGGGGTTTCCGGATCATTGTCCGCTCATAGGAGGGAGAACGGACATCAGCGCTGGGCTATAGCGCTAATTCAGTAGACAGAAAGAAATGGTCTTAGTTCCTGTGTCTATATATAGACGAAATCACTAATTGCTGCCGATATATTCAAAATGAGGGCAGTTTTTAG
>CAXBMV010000767.1:0-1743 GCA_963976575.1 uncultured Gammaproteobacteria bacterium
AACGGCCCGAGGACTTGCGCTTCCATACCTTGCTGCACGACGATACTCGCTACGAGGGCAGACCTGACTGGAACACCTGGCTCAGGGCCGCCAAGGTAGATAATGTCGACTCCAGCCACGGCATACATTTCAATCATGGCAGCCTGGCATTAACCGCGGCGATCGAAGGTCAGGGCGTGGTGCTGAGCATGAAAGCACTGGCATCCGATGACATCGCGGCCGGTCGGCTGGTCACACCATTCAATATTTCCCTGCCGCTCGAATATGCCTATTACATGATCACCCGCGAAGAGGTAACCGATCACGCCCATACGGCAGCGTTTCGTGAATGGCTGCTCGGGGAAGCAAGGCAGGAAGAAATATCGAGCAAGGAATAACGCCGACGCGCGGCCCGGCGTACCGCAGGCATGATTCTTTTGCCTGGCCCGGGTAATCGATTCTGTATCAAATTGGTGCGATTCCGGACTAGCCGTGGCAATGACCTGTAGTCTTTGACAGCCATTCAGCCTGACCCTGGGCGGCACTGATCCCGGGGAATAAGGCTTGTTTGCTGGCGCCCGACCTACGGATAACAGCAACTTAACCCTGGCTAAACAATTCCTTGTTTGTGCAACATGAATAGCCTTCCTAGTATCAATGGCGCAGATGCGGCCAGTGTCGCCAGTATTGAGCCGGGATATTCCGGTCATAAATTGATACCGAGGTAAGTCATGAACATTATTCCAGGGTTGTTCAAATCAAGCAGAAACACTTCAGCCATTATGGCCAGGGCAAGGGCAGTAACCCGGTTGCTGGACATGGGCTGGGCTGACCATACGGGTTACTCCTACGAGGCCTGTGTCTGCGCCGATTATGCTGAGCCGAGCAGCAAGTCTTCGACAGGTCTGTTGCACAATCCGGCTTCTGCCGTGCAAGTCGATTCGGATTACGCGGGGGAAGATCATTGATTTTTTATAATATCCCGATCCTGGACTGGATAGCACTGCTGCTGTTTGTATTGCTTTGGTCGGTTTATACCTGGTATGCCGATTTCAGCCGCTGGTCGGAAAAAAGCCTGCCCAGGGTCATGGATGCCCATCGCATCTACTGGATGCGGGAAATGCTCAGGCGAGAGTTGCGCATGCCCGATGTCATCATGATGGGCAATTTTTTACACAGCGCCGTGTTCTTCGCCTCTACCGCGATATTAATCATCGGTGGGCTGGTGGCTACCCTGGGCGCATCGGACAAAGCGATGCAAGCCATCACTACATTACCCTTCGTCACCACGACAACGCAGGGTCTCTGGGAACTGAAGGTAGTGTCGCTTATCTGCGTATTTATCTACGCCTTCGTGAAATTCATCTGGGCGATGCGGCTGGCGGACTATAGTTCGGTGTTGATCAATGCGGCCCCTTACAAAAATAGTGATATAGGCGAGCAGTACGCCGTCGAGCTGGGGAAAATGGCCGGGTTGTTTGCCTGGCATTTTAACCAGGGCTTGCGCGCCAACTTTTTTGCGCTGGCCCTGCTTGGCTGGTGGGTCAGTGCCTGGTTTTTTATCGCTTCGACCAGCGTCATCCTGTGGGTATTGTTCCGCCGTGAATTCTGCTCAAAATCGCTGATCGTTGTGAATAATATCCATTCGTTTGCCGAACCGGTCTCAACCAATAAAAATCTGCTTGTTGAATTCTCAGATCTGCCCCCCTCCGGTGGCTTATTCAATCAGGAAGCGCCAGATCACTCATAATCAGGATGACCCCG
>CAXBMV010000768.1:0-1737 GCA_963976575.1 uncultured Gammaproteobacteria bacterium
CTGCCAGGCCCGCAGCCGTTGCAAAATGCGCGGAGCGCATTCGATCAGATTCGTCGCTGTCGCCGCAGCATGCAGAAACCCCGGCGGGTTGGCTGCTTTTTCGCTATGACAGTGGGCACAGTAGGCGGTTAGCAGTGCCTGCCTGCCTACGAGCCTGGCTGTGCCTGCTGGCTCTGCCGGTCTCGTCGTCTGCCTCGCCGCCTTCCAATGCAACGCAGGCATAAACAGATGACGGCTCAGGTCAGAGACGATTGCCTGCCTTCGAAAAGCCGCAGCAGACAGGCTGTCTGACAGGCCATTGATGTTTTCCAATACCATGGCCTGTATTGCCTGATCGATGAAGCTGAAGTCGTCGTCCAGTTGCAGCTGCAGCACGGCTTGCTGGCCGGGACGGTTTGACCCGGCCTGCCAGTCCAGCCTGGCAGCAGAAATGCGCTTGCCGCTTTGCAGGCGTTGCGAAAGACGACCGCTGGCGTCGCGCAGTTGCATATCGATGCCAGCCTTGTATTGCCGGCTGGCGACTACCTGCGGTTGCCAGATGTTGGCGTCATCGGGTAAGCCTAAATGCAAAAAACCGGGCGCAGAAACGCCTTCAGCATCGATTTCCATTTCCAGTCTGGCGCGCATGCCGTCGCGCCTGGAAAAATCACCGCAACTGAACAGCAGACTGTCACCATGCACGGCAGTTCGCCTGCAATCGGCCAGCAGGCGTTGTCGCGAGGGCTGTTCACGATCACTGAGTGAGACCAGCTGATGGTCGATTCTGACGATATCGGCCTCGGTGAAGAATCCTGCGAGTCGCCGCACTATGCCGTCGGCGAGGGTATCGTCTGCAGCAGACCATTGTGCCTGGGGCGGGCGGGATGTCAGCGGATCGAGGCTGCGATGCGGCAGCGCTGGCAGCAGCGGGTCGCGATCTGGAATACGGCTGCTCGCCAGGTTCAGGCCTTCGGGCCATAGCCTTTGCCAGTTGACGCTGAGGCCTCCACGGTAGTGGCGCAGGTAGCGCCTGTCGTCGCGGTCGAAGCTTGCGTCGCCGCTGAGCCGGTATTGCAATATCGCTCGCAGCAGTGCGCCACGACATTGCGGCGTAGCGCAGCCCTGTTTCCAGATGATTTGCGCGGCAGCGAGGTAATTGGCGCGCTCGGACAGGACGTCGATAATATCCGCGTCCAGGGTTATCAGTCCTATCAACGAAGGGTATTTATGTGGTTGCGCCTCGATCAGGCGATTCGAAATCGCGACATTGAAGTTGGTTTCGCTCCAGGGTCTTGCCGGGAAAATCGGCCCGGCATTCTGGTGACAACTGAGGCAGAGCGTACGATTCGCAGGCCGTAGCCGTGGCTTTTCCCCCTCCTGATAATTCTCCGCCAACTGAAATTCGAAGCGTCCCATGGCGTCGTTATAACTGATGATTTCAAGTTGTCCGCTATAGGGCTGGTGGGCAATGAATAATCGATATTCCATCACTTCGCCTGCTTCACCGGCCGGGCTTAACGGCTCTCCCTGCAGTGCAATAATCGAGCGCGGGAATCGAAAATAGTCGGGCGCAGCAGCCTCGCGTGTCAGTGATCTGCCGAGCGGGATAATGACCTGCCGGACCGCGTGATCGCGACCGTTATCCACCCGTGTTTCGAGGTAATCTATGAGGCGCTCGAAGGGGTAGGGGATAAGGTAACTGCCATCATGCTGGCGAAATAACTGGTCAAAGCGTGATTCGCCGACGCTGGCAATATT
>CAXBMV010000769.1:0-1727 GCA_963976575.1 uncultured Gammaproteobacteria bacterium
CCTGATCCACGCCACGCACATGACGGCCGAAGAAACTGCGATGATGGCACAAAGTGGCTGCGTCGCCGGGCTCTGCCCGACTACCGAGGCCAACCTCGGCGATGGTTTTTTCAACGCGGTCGATTACTTCGCCGCAGACGGTTGCTGGGCGATCGGTTCAGACAGCCATATTTCGATCGACCCGGTCGAGGAATTGCGCTGGCTGGAATACGGTCAACGCCTGGTGACCAGAGGGCGCAACCTGTTGGTGTCGAAGCAACATGTCAACACCGGGCGCAATCTGCTCGAAGGCGCATTACGCGGTGGTGCACAAGCTTGCGGACGCAAGCTGGGCAGCATAGCTACCGGTTATCGTGCTGATTTTGTCGTGCTGGACAGTCAGCACCCGCGGCTTTACGGGCGTAGCGAAGATGATTTGCTCGACAGCTGGATTTTTTCCGGCAACCAGAACCTGGTAAAGCATGTTTACATCGGTGGCAAAAAAGTCATAGACAATGGTCACCACGTTTCTGAGGCAGAGATAGCATTGAATTATCGCCATACACTCGACCAGCTGGCCGGCCATGAGTAAGCGCATGGACAAGGCGCTGGTATTAGTTCCCGGGGAAGCCAGGCTCGCCGATCTGAGCCGAATTTATCGCAGCGACATCGCCGTACGCATCGACGAAGCCAGCAAAACCCGCGTCGACGCTGCCGCAGACATAGTCAAACAAGCCGCCAATGGTGATGCCGCGATATACGGAATCAACACCGGTTTTGGCAAGCTCGCCAACACCCGCATTCCCAAGCACCAGACCGCGCAACTGCAGCGTAATCTGATCCTGTCTCACTGCTGTGGCGTAGGCGATCCCTTGCCACGCGAAGTGGTGCGCCTGATCATAGTACTGAAAATGCTGTCGCTAGGGCGCGGCGCCTCCGGGGTGCGCTGGGAAATCATCCAGCGATTACAAACCCTGCTGCAACTCGACTTGCTACCGGTGATTCCGGGACAGGGTTCGGTCGGCGCATCCGGTGATCTGGCGCCACTGGCTCACCTTACTGCGGTCATGATTGGCGAGGGCGAGGTGCGATATAAGGGCAGCACCCTGCCAGCCGAGGAAGCACTGAAAATGCTGAAAATTAAACCGCTGGAGCTGGGCCCCAAGGAGGGTCTGGGCATGATCAACGGCACCCAGGTTTCCACCGCGCTGGCGCTGGCCGGCCTGTTCGACGCCTGGAGCCTGGCGCAAACCGCGCTCATATCCGGTGCACTGGCAACCGACGCGCTGATGGATTCAACCGCACCCTTTCGTGAAGAAATACACGCCCTGCGCGGTCTCAAAGGCCAGATCGATGCGGCCACCTGCCTGCGCAACCTGCTCGAAGGCTCGCAGATTCGCGAGTCGCATCGTGAAGGTGACGACCGCGTGCAAGACCCCTATAGCGTGCGCTGCCAACCGCAAGTCATGGGCGCCTGCATGGACCTGTTCCGCCAGGCCGCGCAAACCCTGGAGATAGAGGCCAACGCGGTCACCGACAACCCCATCGTGGTGATCGAAGATGGATCCATCCTCTCTGGTGGCAATTTCCACGCCGAGCCGGTCGCTTTTGCCGCCGACATCTGCGCGCTCGCCATATCCGAGATAGGCTCAATTTCAGAACGCCGTATTGCCATCACCGTTGACCCGGCGCAGAATTTCGGCCTGCCCGCTTTTCTTTCGCCCAACCCCGGGCTGAACTCCGGTTTC
>CAXBMV010000770.1:0-1721 GCA_963976575.1 uncultured Gammaproteobacteria bacterium
CTGGCGATGGTGGTAGAGGGACGCGAGAAAACCGGTATGCCACTCGCTATCAACGGAGTCTTCGGCAATATGGGTGTCGCCAGTGCAGCCTTGCTAACAGGGTATTTGATTGACACCAGCAGTTGGCGCACTGCGTTCGCACTGCCCGGTATTATTTCGATTATTCTGGGCCTGCTCTACCTTGGCTATCTGCGTCGCCAACCGCTTCCTGACAGGGCGGTAGTCATGCCCGGTGCCGGGAAGAATGGGGTTGTCACTAGCCGAACTATTTTGATGCGCCTGTTTGCGATCATCCTGGTGAGTACCGCGATAGGGGGCCTGATTTTCCAAAGTACGACCTTTGCCCTGCCCAAGGTGTTTGATGAGAGACTTGCGACAATCGCCCCTTCGGCAACGCTGATTGGCTGGTACGCTTTTGTGGTCTTTTCTTTAGCGGCATTCGCACAGTTGGTGGTTGGCTACCTTGTTGACCGGCACTCTATACGCACTGTATTCGTTGTTGTGGCTTTGCTACAGGCGATATTCTTCGCGCTCATGACGCAGCTCGAAGGAGTGCCTGCGTTGCTGATTGCTATCGCATTCATGCTCGTTGTATTTGGTCAGATTCCGATCAATGACGTGCTTGTGGGTAGAATCGCAAAAAGCGAGTGGCGCAGCAGGGCCTATTCGTTACGCTATATAGTGACCTTCTCGGTAATGGCTTCAACGGTGCCATTTATTGCCTGGGTACATGCAGGCTGGGGGTTCAATACCTTGTTTGCGGTGTTATCAATCGCTGCGATGCTGATATTTACCACGGTGCTGTTTTTGCCAGGTTCAACGGAACCCTTGATGCGCAGCGCCAGAGCAGCTGAATAGGGCTATTTCTGCAAGCTTCAGAATTAAATATGCCCCGTTAACTTAACGGGGCATATATTGTTCAAAGCCATCTTTAATCCAGGGCTTTGCTCGCCTTACTCAGGCCCATCCACAGGCTGACACACATAGTCAGCAGGACGATAGTGAACGGTAATCCGGTGGATACCGCCATGGCTTGTAAGGCACCAAGCGCTTCAGCACCACCTACCAGAAGTAACACTGCGGCAACCAGACCTTCGAAGCTGCACCAGAAAATGCGCTGAGAAACCGGCGCATCGATCTTACCCCCGGCGGTAATGGTATCGATAACTAACGATCCAGAATCGGATGAGGTAACAAAAAATACCAGCACCAGAACTATGCCAACCAGGGACAGCAGTCCAGAGAAGGGGAACTCGCTAAGCATATGGAACAACTTTATTTCCTGAGCGGCTGAGGCAACCGGTGCGGCTGCGTCGGTGATTACCTGGGACAGAGCACTGCCACCAAATGTTGCCATCCAAAGCACACACAGCACAGTCGGTACCAGGATGACGCAGGTCAGAAATTCACGCACAGTGCGTCCGCGCGATACGCGGGCGATGAACATGCCAACAAAAGGTGACCAGGATATCCACCATGCCCAGTAAAACGAAGTCCAACCCTGGGAAAAATTGGCGTCTTCGCGTCCGAATGGCATGGACAGGGGGATAAACTCAGTGACATAGGCAGCCGCACCGGAAAACATAGTCGCAAATATTTCCAGTGTAGGGCCAACAAACAGGACAAACAGTAACAGCAGCAGGGCGAGGCCCATATTGATCTCGGACAGAATTTTCACGCCACCATCGAGGCCCCGAACCACTGAGATTATCGCAATCATG
>CAXBMV010000771.1:0-1716 GCA_963976575.1 uncultured Gammaproteobacteria bacterium
CGCCTCGGGAAAACTGCGCCTGCAAGCCTTCGGTGTCACCGAACCTTCCAGCGGCACCGACACCACACGCATAAAAACGCGCGCGCTACGCGATGGCGATGATTACCTGGTCAGCGGGCAAAAGGTATTTATTTCCCGAGTCGAGCATTCCGACCTGATGTTATTGCTGGTACGCACCACGCCGCGTGATCAGGTTGAGAAACCGACCCAGGGCATGTCGGTATTATTGGTTGACCTGCGTGATGCCATAGATAACGGTCTCACCGTGCGACCACTAGATACCATGCTCAACCATGCCACCACGGAACTTTTCTTCGACCAGTTACGCGTTCCCTGTGCAAACCTGATCGGCGAGGAAGGCAAGGGGTTCGGCTATATTCTTGACGGCATGAATGCCGAACGAATTCTGATCGCCGCCGAATGCATCGGTGACGCGCGCTGGTTTGTCGAGAAGGCCAGTGGTTACGCCAGCGATCGCGAGGTATTCGGTCAGCCGATTGGCAAGAACCAGGGTGTGCAATTCCCGATCGCACGTTGTTATATACAAACCGAAGCTGCCGCGCTGATGGTGAACAAGGCAAGCAGGATGTTCGATAGCGGTGAAGCCTGTGGTTCGCAGGCCAATATGGCGAAGTTGCTGGCCGCGGATGCCTCCTGGGCGGCGGCCGATGCCTGCCTGCAAATTCACGGTGGCTACGGCTTCGCCCTCGAATACGATGTCGAACGCAAATTTCGCGAAACGCGGCTTTACCAGGTCGCCCCGATTTCGACCAACTTGATTCTGTCCAATATCGCCACCCATGTACTGGGTTTGCCGAAGTCGTTTTGATGCTGAACCTGAAAGACATATTGGTGGTATCGCTGGAGCAGGCGGTGGCCGCGCCTTACTGTTCGAACCGGCTCGCGCATGCCGGCGCCCGCGTGATCAAGCTGGAGCGCGAAGAGGGTGATTTTGCGCGCGGTTACGATGATCTGGTGCAGGGCGAATCGGCTTATTTCGTCTGGCTCAACCAGGGCAAAGAGTCGCTGGTTATCGACATCAAGCGCGATCAGGATGCAGAGTTGCTGCAGCGCATACTGGCCCGGGCCGATGTCTTTATCCAGAACCTTGCTCCGGGCGCTGCGGCGCGCGCGGGGCTGGGCAGCGAGGAATTGCTGACGCGCTACCCGCGACTGGTTTGCTGCGATATTTCCGGTTACGGTGAGCAGGGCGAGTACCGCGATATGAAAGCCTATGATTTGCTGGTGCAATGTGAATCGGGCATGGCCTCGATAACCGGCACAGCAGAAGCGCCGGGTCGAATCGGAGTTTCGGCCTGCGATATCAATTGCGGGCAACAGGCTTACAGCGCAATACTTGAAGCGCTGATCGAGCGCGAAAACAGCAACGCCGGAAGCATAGTCAGGGTGTCGCTATTCGATGGTATGGCCGAATGGCTGGCGGTGCCGCTGTTGCATTACGATTACGCCGGTCGCCAGCAGCAGCGCGTCGGCATCAACCATGCCAGCATCAGCCCCTACGGTGCTTACCGCTGCGGTGATGGCCGCGATATCGTCATCGCCATACAGAACGAACGCGAGTGGCAACGCTTTTGCAGTATTTTGCTGGGCGACGAGGCCCTCGCCAAAGATCCGCGGCTGCACCCCAACAAACAGCGTGTCGCGCACCGTGCGCTGGTCGATGAATTGATCAATGCGGTTTTTGGGCAATCAAGC
>CAXBMV010000772.1:0-1713 GCA_963976575.1 uncultured Gammaproteobacteria bacterium
GACAGCGCCGAGAAAATCGTCTTCATCAACGATCAGAATTACCTGACCATCCCGCGTGCCAAGTTGTTATTCGACGTCGCCGCGCAGACCAAAAGCCAGCACGACAGCGTGCATGCCTTAAGTTGCCGCAAGCAACGGCTACCGCTGAATATCATCGTGCGCGATTACAACCCCGAGGAACCCTCGCTCGATGTCTCCGATATCACCGAGATCGACAGCATGGGGCAGGGCACCGAATATATCTACGGCAAGAATGTACACTCGGATACCGAGGCGACCTACCTCAGCCAGATTCGCGCCGAGGAGCATATCTGCCGCAAGACGCAATACTTCGGCGAGAGCAGCGTGCCGCGTCTGCAGGCAGGCTATATCTTCTCGCTGGACGGGCATCCCAACCCGAAGTACAACGGCGTCGAGTATCTCGCCATTGAAGTCAACCACGAAGGCCAGCATCTCGATGCAGTGCTGTCCTCTGGCGCCAGCAAAGACGCCAGGCCGCAGTACCAGAATAGCTTTGTTGCGATTCCGGCAGACGTGCAATACCGCCCTCAGCGTAAGACGAAAAAGCCCAAGATAACCGGCACCCTGCACGCGCGCATAGACGGCGAGCAGGACAGCGAATACGCCCAGCTCGACAGCGAGGGGCGCTACAAGGTGAGCCTGCCGTTCGATTTTCACAACGAAGATCACCCGGAAGGGCTGGCCTCCGCGCGCGTGCGCATGATGCAACCCTATGCCGGCAAAAACCGCGGCATGCAATTCCCGATGGCGAAGGGCACCGAGGTGCTGTTGAGTTTCGTCGACGGTGACCCGGACCGTCCGGTTATCGCAGGTGCGATCAATACCCTGGCCGCGCCGGGCCCGGTGAATGCGGATAACCAGACCGAATCGGTGATCCAGACCGGCAGCAGCAACAAGATAAGAATGGAAGACAAGTTTGGCTCGGAACGAATTATGCTCGAATCGCCCGCTGCAAACTCCTGGATCAGGGTTGGTGCCACCAATGATCCGATTACATTACAGGGGGAATCGCCTCAGTACGTTGATATCAGCACTAGTGAGCTCTACCAAGACCCAAAGGCTATTGCAATAGACAGCACAACAGATCCGGATAATCCGGCAAATTCTACTCCTTTTGACGCAAGTGAAATAAAGAATGCCGCTGGTGTTGTTGTTTCCGCAGTAGACAGGGCCGTAGCTGGACACTATTTACTTAAGTATGAGAATTCCAACAATAACATTCCGGGTATCGCTTATCGCAGGGTGATTGTATGTGATGCCGATACCACAAACGACCTTCGGGGCATATCAAGCGATGGTATCAGAATTCGTTCAGCGGGAAATCTGTGGTTGGAGGCCAAGTCGAGATACGGTGAATTCTATATCGCACCCAATATAACAGAAGCTCTTTCCTTGCCTCGAAAAACACCTGAGGATGACCAAAACCAGATCGGCAACCTGTACGATAAATACACGGTTCCCGATCCTACGGCGATTCCATATGCACCAACCGGCATGAAAAACATGGCGGGGGTAGCTCAATCATCTTTTAAAGATGATGTGTTACCTAAAGCCCATCTTCGGGTTTCCAGTATCGATACAGTTACCACCCAGGAAGGCAATATCTATGACTTCGGTGGCTACTGGAATTACAACCTGGGGAATAGTTATGCTGAAGATCACATAAGACAGGATGCACAGCTCAATGCGTCC
>CAXBMV010000773.1:0-1710 GCA_963976575.1 uncultured Gammaproteobacteria bacterium
TTCGAAACAGAATTCAAGGCTTGCGAATTTAAACTCAAGGATTAGTATTTTGCGATGAAACTGATTTCCTGCGATATACACGACTACGTAGAAATTGCCTGCCTTTTCGGCTACGAGATCAAGCTGACACTGGCGCAGGGCTCTGCGGTTCGAGGACGCGCGCTGACTACCGAAACCTCGCCGGACAAGCGGGAGTGGTTGCTACTCGATAACCAGGGAACAATTGAAAAAGTCGAATTAAGCGAAATCACCAGCATGACTGCAGTTACGCCAAACCCACATTTCGTAACCGTCGATTTCCCCACATTGAACTAACCGCGTAGCCGATGACAGCTAACAACTCTGCTTAACCGTTTTTCTCCACTCCGGGTATTTTCGACGGGTAGGTCGAAGATCCGAACCTGACCACAAGGTTGGACAGCGCCAGTAGCAGAATAGACCCAGTAATATAGACGATGCCGATATCGGGTTCGTGGTCGGACTGGATATCACCGATCAACATGCGTGTTAGCGCGGTGATGGCGACATAAACGAGAAATCGGGTTGGCATATGATTGGTTTTGAAATAAATGCCTACCATTGCGCCCAGCTCGAGGTAGATAAACAGTAACAGGATATCCTCTATGGTTGCGGTGCCATGACTCATCATCGCGAGGAATGCGACCACAGCCGACCAGACGATAGACGCGCCGATCGCAAACAACGCCACATAGTGAAACAGGTCAACCATCAGGTTACCGACCGAATCGGCGAATTTGTGCAATTTTTCGTTGATGTCCAATTTCTGCGGAGTTTCAGCCATACTATTTCCCAATCTAAGCAGACCAAACAGCCTACTACCCAATCATTGCTGACGCCAGAATTTAAAGGCTTTTGCGATTCGCCTGACGGCCGGGAAAGCCGGTCAGGATTCGGGCGCAGTTTAAATACAGGTTGATGTTGCCTCGAGAACTGATTAACCTTTTTCCGGTCTGAACACCGGTCCCGGTGTTATCTATCGAACGAGGAAACAACATGCTCGAAATATGGGGTAGAAGAAATTCGGCCAACGTCATTCCGGTGATGTGGACCGTCGGTGAATTAGGCCTGGAACATGTGCGCCATAATATCGGGGGTTCTTTCGGCGGCGACGAAACCGAGGAATACCTTAAGCTCAATCCAAACCAGTTGATTCCAACCATCAACGACAATGGTTTCATCATGTGGGAATCGATTGCGATCACGCGCTACCTGAGTCGGCAGTACGGCAATGGCAGCCTCTGGCCCACAGACCCGCAACAGGCAGCACGCGCCGACCAGTGGATGGACTGGTACAAGTCCAATATCTATCCGAACCTGATGCCGGTGTTTTTCAATCTTGTGCGCACCCCAAGAGAAAAACGCGACATGGGTAAGATACGCGACGGCAGTGCGGCGACGATTAAACAATTGCGTATTCTGGAGCAGCACCTCGGCAACCAGCCCTATGTTGCTGGTGATAGTTTCACCATGGGGGACATCCCGCTGGGCGCGATCATCTACAAGTTTTACAACCTCGACATTGAGCGACCCGACCTGCCCAATATCGAAGCATGGTATGAGCGGCTGTGCGATCGTCCTGCCTACAAGACACACGCAATGATTGCTTTTGGCAGCTCTCCCGAGGAATGGCTGGCGCTGGAAAAAGCGGGGGCATAAGATGGCGACTTCAAACAAGGTCATCGCGATCGC
>CAXBMV010000774.1:0-1700 GCA_963976575.1 uncultured Gammaproteobacteria bacterium
GGGATTCAAGGGTAGGTCGAACAGTATCAAGTGATGGGCAAACTGGAAATTGCGCCCTTCGCTGCCAATCTCCGAGCAGATTAATACCTGTGCACCATCCTCGTTGCTGGCGAACCAGGCCGCCGCACGGTCACGTTCCAGCAATGACATGCCCTCGTGAAACGCGGCCGCGGCTATGCCCTCGCCGAGTTTCAATTGATCAACCAGTGCGATGGCGGTTTTTGCCAGGGCACTGATCACCAGAACTTTCCGGCTACGGTTTTCGCGCAGAAACTGCAGCAACCAATTACTGTAGGCATCACCACCGTTTTCACCCGGCTGCAATTCGTGGGTGACCAGTTCACGCTCGGGAAAGCCCTTGACCACGTGCCGTGTATTGCGAAATAGCACCCTGCCGGTACCGTGACGGTCTAGCAGCTCGTCGAGCTCCTCACGGCGCTCTTCATCTTCGAGCAGGGTTTCGACGCGCGCCGCGAGTTCGCGGTAACCTGCCTCCTGCTGCAGGAACTGGTCGAGGTCGTTGAAACGGTCCGGGTCGAGCAGGCGCAGGCGGGCGAAATGACTTTCCTTGCCCAGTTGTTCAGGTGTTGCGGTGAGCAGCAACAGCCCCTCGGTATTCTTCGCCAGGCTTTCCACCAGTTCGTATTCAGGGCTGGCCTGCTCGGCCGACCAGACCAGATGGTGTGCCTCGTCGACCACCAGCAGGTCCCATTCACCATCGCGTGCCTGCGCCGCCTGACGCGGATTATCGACCAGAAATTGCAGACTGCAGAGCACCAGCTGTTCACCGTGAAAAGGATTTTCCAGGTCTTCGGCTTCACCGTCGGCCTCGCTATCGTTGATACAGCGCGCTTCGTTGAACAGGCTGAACATCAGGTTGAAACGCCGCAGCATTTCCACCAACCACTGGTGTAACAAGGATTCGGGTACCACGATAAGTACTCGTCGCGCCCGTTCCAGCAGCAGTTGCTGGTGCAGGATAAGCCCGGCTTCTATGGTTTTACCGAGGCCGACCTCGTCGGCGAGCAATACCCGCGGCGCGGAACGTCGCGAGACTTCGTGGGCAATATAGAGCTGGTGATCGATCAGGCTGGTGCGACTGCCGGCCAGGCCATACACCGGTGACTGTTGCAGATGGTTGGCGATTTCGCGGCTCTTGCAACGCAGCCTGAACCACTTGTTGCTGTCGACCTGGCCATTCAGCAATCTTTCCCCTGGCTGGTTGAGCTGAATAAAATTGCTCAACCTGCCTTCCGGCAGCAATACGTCGCTGCCCTGCTCGTCGACACAGTGATACTGGATCAGGCCTGCGTGTTCGGTCAGTCCGGTCACCTGCAGGGCGACGCCCTGGTGGTCTTCCACCCAGTCGCCGACGCGAAAACGTACCCGCGTCAACGGGGCGTCCTGACGCGCGTACATACGATTCTCGGTGGTTGCCGGAAAAATAATGCTGACGGTACGGAGTTCGACTTCGACGACCATGCCAAGACCAAGCTGAAGCTCGGCTGCGCTTATCCAGCGTTGACCTACGGTAAATTCCTGCATAACTATTTCTGAAACTAAAATCGCGCGCGATTATAACAGGCGGTTTTAAAGATTGCCTTAAGTGGATAGTATGGCGTCATGATTACCATCGACCCACGCGGCTATTTCATCACCGGATCCGACACCGATGTCGGCAAGACTTACATCGCCTGTGA
>CAXBMV010000775.1:0-1694 GCA_963976575.1 uncultured Gammaproteobacteria bacterium
ATAAGCCGCAAAAGGCCAGCAGGAACAGCCCAACCAGTGCCATGGAAGCGGGTAATTGGCGACGTAGTAGCGCATAGGCCAGTACCAGCAAGGGGTAGGTGTAGAGTATCAGCACGGCAAGGCTGACGGATATACGTTCCACCGAAAGCAGGTAGCAAACCATAGCCGCTGACCAGACCAGCCCCAGTGATATCAATCCGCTACGCTGCGCTCTGGGCACGCGAAAACTGTCGCGCCGCAGCAGTAAAAGCAGGGCAAATACCAGGCTGGAGATGAGGAAGCGAATCAACATCAGGGTTAGCGCATTGCCACCATCGGCATAGACGAGCTTGGCTTGAGTGGTTATAGCGCCGAGACCGCAGGCTGTTACCAGGGCGAATAGTATTCCGCGGCTATTGTTTGAGAGTGTGGTCATCGCGCCGACACTATATAGACCGCTAACGCCACTTGCCAGCACCCGCGCATTTGGCTATGGTCGAATGCTATTTCACAAGCTTAGAGGTGGCCCATGGCCCGCCTGGAACTCCCTGATTCTCTGGTCGATGTCGACTGGTTGCAGCGGCATCTGCATCACCCTGATCTGGTCATTTTCGATGCCAGCTGGCATATGCCGGCAAGCGGCCGCGATGGCGAACGAGAGTGGATGGAAAAACATATTCCGGGTGCGAGATTCTTCGATTTCGATCGGAAAATTTGTCAGCCCGGGAGCGATCTGCCGCATATGATGCCCGACGCCGAGCTGTTTACCCGCGAGGTGCAGGCGCTGGGGCTTTGCAAGAACAGTGTCGTGGTCATTTATGATGCGCTCGGCATGTTTTCCGGCCCACGCGCCTGGTGGATGTTGCGCGCCATGGGCTGTCTCGATTGTGCGCTGCTGGACGGGGGGCTGCCGGCCTGGGAGAGTGCCGGATACGCGCTTGAATCCGGTAGTCCAGATTTGCAATCCGGGCGAGGGGATTTTATTGCCCGTAACGACCCGTCCTGTTTCGTCGATGCGGCGGAACTATTGGCTGCGCTGGGGCAGGCCGGGAATCGCATCCTTGATGCGCGCCCGGCGCCGCGCTTTAACGGCGAAGTCGATGAGCCCCGGGCGGGACTGCGGCGAGGTCATATGCCGGGTGCAAGAAACCTGCCTTTTGGAGAGCTTTTCGAGCAAGGCCGGCTGAAACCAGCATCTCAATTGAAAACCACCATCGATCCGCTGCTCGCCGGTAGCGAGCGTGTCATCTGTAGTTGCGGTTCCGGTGTAACCGCCTGCGTTATCGCCTTTGCCGCGCATCGCGTTGGCTACGAAAACCTGGCAATTTACGACGGTTCCTGGAGCGAATGGGGCCAGCCCGGGGATTTGCCGGTAGTCACTGGCGACTAAATTAGCGCGGGTATTCCGCGAATATCCTCGAGTACGATATCGGCCAGATCTTCGAGGTCGGCGCGGGTACTGGTGCCGGTTAACACCCCGACGCATAGCCCGGCGCCGGCATTGCGCCCCATCTCGATGTCGTGACGGTTGTCACCGACCACCATGACCGCTTCCGCGGGCAATTGCATTTCCCGGCAAAAAGCATCGACCATTCCGGAGCCGGGTTTCGCACCGTGCCCGCTGTCATAGCCAGCGAGGAAATCAAAGTCACCGAGCACATCGAAGGCCTGCAGGGTGTTGAGTATGCCCTGGTGGCTATCGGCTGTAGCCACAC
>CAXBMV010000776.1:0-1691 GCA_963976575.1 uncultured Gammaproteobacteria bacterium
TGAGCTGAATATCCTGCAGGCCAGCCTGCTGGCGATGAGCCGTGCCGTGCTGGGTTTGCAGATCCAGCCGCAGCTAGTTCTCATCGATGGCAATCAGTTGCCACCTCTGACGGGGTTTGAAATGCGAGCGATCGTCAAGGGGGATCTCAGCGAAGCCTGTATTTCCGCGGCATCCATACTGGCCAAGGAATATCGCGACCGTCAGATGTTGCAGCTGGACAGCCTCTACCCCGAGTACCAGTTTGCCCGCCACAAGGGTTACCCGACAGAACTACACCGTGCCTTACTACAGAAACACGGGGCTTCACCGGTGCATCGCCGCAGCTTTGCACCGGTCAGAGACTTGTCCTCATGAGCGGCCAGTTTGTACACCTGCATCTGCACAGCGAGTACTCCTTGCAGGACAGTACCTTACGTCTGAAACCAATGATGAATGCCGTATTGGAACGCGGCATGGCCGCAGTGGCGCTAACCGATTTGAGCAACATGTTCGCCGTGGTAAAGCATTACAAGGCCGCTATCGCGGTCGGCATCAAACCCATTTTCGGAGCCGATGTATGGATCCATCACGGTGAGCGTAAGGAGAGCCTCAGTCGCCTGGTGTTGTTGTGCCAGAACGACCAGGGCTATTTGAACCTGAAGCGATTGATTTCGCGGGCCTATCTGGAAGGCCAGACAGTTGACCGGCCCTGTATCGATATCGATTGGCTGCGCCAGGCCAGCGATGGACTCATTGCGTTATCGGCCTGTCTCGAAGGCGATATAGGCCTGGCCATCAAGATGCAAAACCCGCAGCTCGCGGAAACCTGTCTGCAGGAATGGATGGAGATATTCAAAGGCCGGTTTTTTCTCGAGTTGCAGCGTACCGGGCGACAGCACGAAGAGTCATACATCGATCATGCGCTGTCCTGGTCGGAGAATCTGCAGGTTCCTGTTGTTGCCACTAATGACGTACGTTTTCTCGATGGCGAGGATTTCGATGCCCACGAGGTCAGGGTATGCATATGCAGTGGCTTCACGCTAGACGATGAACGCCGTGCCAAGTCCTATAGCCCGCAGCAGTACCTGCGCAGCAGCGATGAAATGGTGGAATTGTTCGCCGATATACCCGAAGCCATTAGCAACAGTCTCGCCATTGCCACTGCCTGCAATCTTCGCCTGCAACTGGGCCAGGCTTATCTACCCGAATACCCCGTGCCTGAGGGGCACAGCATCGATAGCTTTTTTCGTCACGTCTCCGAGACCGGGCTGGAACAACGCCTTGAGTTTCTCGAGCAGCAGTTGCAGCAGGGCGCCACGCTGGATCGAGAGGAATATTATCAACGCCTCAAGATCGAGCTCGACGTCATCACTGAAATGGGCTTTCCCGGATACTTCCTGATCGTGATGGACTTTATCGAATGGGCCAAGCAGCACCGTATTCCGGTCGGACCGGGGCGCGGTTCGGGTGCCGGGTCATTGGTCGCTTATGCGTTAAAGATTACCGACCTTGATCCACTCGCCTACGAATTGCTGTTCGAGCGATTCCTCAACCCGGAGCGGGTGTCCATGCCCGACTTCGATATCGATTTCTGTATGGACCGGCGCGACGAGGTTATCGAGTACGTCTCCAACCACTATGGTCGTAACCAGGTATCGCAGATTATTACCTACGGCAGTATGGCGGCCAAGGCTGTCATACGCGATGTCGG
>CAXBMV010000777.1:0-1690 GCA_963976575.1 uncultured Gammaproteobacteria bacterium
GCTCTATCTGGCGGTTGTACTCGCGCATCGACTCGCTGATCGATTTTCGCTCAACCTGCTCCTCCTCGTCGTAGTCACGCCTCGCCACCTCGACGTTAAACTCTTTCAACAGCAGGTCATCGCTATTCGACAATGCGTTCGCGGTGAGGATGATATTGCCGTCGTTTTCCAGCCAGTCCAGCACCTGTTGCAGCTGTCTCGGGCTGACTATCTGGTTGGCATCGGTAATCAACAGCGTGCGCAAACCCTGCAGGCTATCCAGCTTGTTCAGGTTGTCGGCATCGGTTACGGCGATGCCACTGCGTTCGACGAACTGCTGCGCGGCCAGGTAAGGATTGCGCAGGGCTTCCAGCGACCAGCCCGACTTCACTTCTTCATCGTAAAACTCGATGTTGGCGTAAAGCGCCCAGGCGATCAGTCCAAGCCCCAGTAGCGCGACCAGCAGGCGCGGTGAAACGGCCGATCTAGTCATTGGCTAACTCCCGCTGCCAGGCGGCGCAGAGTTGCTCGATGGCTTCCTGCTGTGGTTGCAGATGGCCGTAGGCGAGTCGTCGCCACACATCGGTGAGGCGCAGGAAAAAAGCGCTCAGCGATTCTATACCGCGTTCGCTGACCAGAGCAGCGCATTCGGCTTCGGTATGGCTGGCACGAAACGCGAGCGCGTGACGATCGATCAGGCGCGACAGGGAAGCACGGTAAAGCAGACTCAGAGCCTCGCGAGAATCACCCGCCTGCCACATCGCCAGCACCTGCGCCGGCACATCCGCCGGCAGGCTTTGCGGGCGCACGTCGAGGCCGAACATGACTTGCGGTGCCTCTTCTTCCTTGTGCCTGCGCCCGAGTCGAGAGAGTGGCCCCTTGTACTTGTTAAACAGGTAAATCATCAGCAACAGGAAACTCACCACCAGCATTACCTTCAGCCAGGCTGCGGCGTTGCTATAGGAGTTGCTGCTAGCGGGGTCGCTGTCATCAAAATCCATCCAGGTTTCCAGCCATTCGAGAAACTCGATGATCCAGTCGGGGATGCTGTCTTCATTTTCTTCATACCAGTCGTCGAACCAGTTGTTGAAACGCCAGCGGCGCTCGCTCCTGCTCTGTCCGAAAGAATCTCCCTGCAACACTTCTTCGATCAATTGCTTTGCGCTGTCGCGGTCATGGTCGGTTGCGGCCTCGCTACTGGCCGGTAGCGACAGGCCCACCAGCGTAAACAAGACCAGCCCCAGAATCATACTGACGGCGCCGCTGACGGATTTTTGCTTGCGGCTGGCGATGTTGCGAAAACTGATTTCTATATCCCAGGCTTCCAGCTCGATGCGCCGGTTCAGGTAGAGCGCGAAGCCGGCCATGCCGTGATAAGGCATCACCAGCGCCATCGCGATGAAGGCACTGATGCTGTAAAACCATTCACCGAGCAGGGTCAGGTCATCGACCGAATCGTGCAGGTCTACGCCAAAATCATCGGGGATGAAAAAAGCCAGCAGGATAATCACGCCGAAGCAGGTAATCGCTTCGAGGCAGAAACAGACCAGCTGGTTGGACATGGCGACATCGCTGTATTTACCCTGCAACACGCGCAGACGTTCGGAACGCGACTTGCCCTTGAGCCCTTCGAGCACCGTGACCGGCGCGGAGAAGGCGCGTTGCGGAGAAAGCCTGCGCCACAATAGTCCGGGTATCAGGTCACGGCGAT
>CAXBMV010000778.1:0-1688 GCA_963976575.1 uncultured Gammaproteobacteria bacterium
CCCAACTAATCGCCCGCGGTATAAGCTGGCCGGCAAACGAGTCGTCGCAACAGGGCAGGGAGCAGACGCTGGCCGGGAAAATTTTCGTCATCACCGGGACACTCGAAGGCTATAGCCGCGATCAGGCCGCGGCATTACTGAAAGCGCGCGGGGCGAAGGTTAGCGGAAGTGTTTCCGCGAAGACCAGCGCGGTAATCGCTGGTGATAAACCCGGTTCCAAGGTCGACAAGGCGCAGGCACTCGGCGTCGATGTACTCGATCAGAGCGCCTTCGAAAAACTGCTAGGTGAATAATATGATTCTCGACGAAGCGCAGCTGGCCAGCTTGAAAAAATACACCTATGCCATATATATTCTGCAGGCGTTTTCACTGCTCACCGGGATTACCGCGATTCTCGCGATCATCATCGTTTACGTCAAGCAAGACGACGTGCGCGGCACCTGGCTGCAGTCGCATTTCATCTGGCAGAAAACCACCTTCTGGTATGGATTGTTATGGACTGTGCTGGGCATACTGACGACGCCCTTGTTAATCGGTCACCTGGTGCTTGGTGCCGTTATCATCTGGCTGATGTATCGTATCGCTCGTGGCTGGATTTATCTGGTCGATGGCAAGGAATTAAAGCTTTAACCGAAGAGGAAAAAGAATGGCTAACCAAGACGAATGGCGCGACAAGCTAAGCCCCGAGGAATACCGAGTGTGTCGCGAAAAAGGCACCGAGGCTCCGTTTAGCGGTGAGTATTACCAGAACCAGCGCAAGGGTGAATACCTGTGCAAATGCTGCGGTGAAAAACTGTTTGTTTCGGATAACAAGTTTGACTCCGGCTGCGGTTGGCCCTCGTTTGACCAGCCTGAATCCGAGACGGCGGTACACTTCGAGGAGGACAGCAGCCACGGCATGCGTCGTGTCGAAGTAACCTGCGAAAAATGTGGCAGCCATCTCGGTCACGTCTTCGAAGACGGCCCCCGCGAAACCACCGGGCAGCGCTTTTGCATCAATTCTGTATCGCTGAATTTTAAAGAAGGTGACGAGTGAACGAGTCAGAATTCAACCGCCTCGCCGATGCTACTTTGTATGCGATCGAGGAAGCGCTGGAAGCCTGCGGTGTCGATATAGATTTCGACAATGCCGGCGATATTCTCAGCCTGGAATTCAGCAATGGCAGCCAGATCATTATCAACAAGCAGCGCCCGCTGAGCCAGATCTGGGTAGCGGCGCGCTCCGGTGGTTATCATTTCGATTACGATGCCGACAACAATCGCTGGTGCCGCGATAGCAGCGGTGAAGAACTGTTCGCCAGCCTGGGAAAATACTGCAGTGAGCAGGCTGGCGAGACGGTTACGCTTTAGTCGAATTCCAGGTTTGGCATGTCCGGGATCTCCAGATGGTTCACGCCGCCAAAATACCAACATTTCTTACAGCCCATGCGTCGGGAGATCCCGGACATCGCCTGCGGCGATTCCGGGATGACATTCAATTAATAGTAAGTTTGACTGTTTCCGGGAGGGAGTTCGGATGACTGGCAGAAGTTGGGCAGTAATTCAGTTTGATGTGTGTCGTAAGGACTTCGCGCAGAGTTCGCAGGGGACGCGGAGAACGCAGAGCGTGTGAGTGCGGTTTCTCGGCTGGGATGCTCATTATATATATAAACAAGCCGTCATCCCGGAATCTGCGAAGCAGATGTCCG
>CAXBMV010000779.1:0-1685 GCA_963976575.1 uncultured Gammaproteobacteria bacterium
CGGCTCGTGCATGGTTACACCATTCAGATTCTGTGCAATTTCCATGGTGATTTTGTTATGCGTAATCATGATGAATTGAACCTGCTCGGACATTTCCGTGACCATTGCACAAAAACGACCAACGTTGGCATCATCCAGCGGTGCATCGACTTCGTCGAGCATGCAAAACGGTGACGGATTGAGCTCGAATATGGCAAAAATCAGCGCTACCGCAGTGAGCGCCTTTTCGCCACCCGAGAGTAGCTGCAAGTTGGTAACCCGCTTGCCCGGTGGACGCGCCATGATTTGCACCCCGGTATTGAGCAAATCGTTTTGCGTCATTTCCAGGTGCGCTTCTCCACCGCCAAAAAGCTTGGGGAAGCGTTCTGAAATGCGTGTATTGACCTGGTCAAAAGTATTCTTGAAACGCTCACGGGTTTCCTTGTCGATTTTCCTGATCGCAGATTCCAGTGTTTCCAGCGCCGAGATCAAATCCTGGTGCTGGGCATCCAGATACTGTTTGCGCTCGGCCTGCTCGCGGTGTTCGTCTATCGCGGCAAGGTTAATCGGGCCGAGGCGGTCGATGCGATTATTCATCGCCTCAACACGACGGTTCCATTCGTCTATATCGGCTTCTGCGTCGAGTTCCGCTTCCAGTTTGGCCAGATCGAGACCGGACTTTTGCAACTGCTCCTGCAGCGTCTTGCTGCGAACCTCGGCTTCTTTGAGCTGCATACGCTGCTCTTCCAGTTGACTGCGGAACTCATCGACGCGCTGCTGGCGATTATTGCGCTCCACTTCGAGTTCGCGCTGACGGCTGTCAAATTCGCCGACGCGTTGCTGAGCCTGATTGAGTTGTTGCTGGTTTTCATTGCGCGAAATCAATAATGTCTGCAGGCTGCTTTCCAGTTCTGCAAGCGGTTGCTGCGCCGCCTCGACGGCACCATCCAGCTCAGTTATGCGCCCTCTGAACTGCTCGGCCTGCGCCTGTATACGCGCGATATTGGCTGCGGTAGCCTGCTGCTCGGACTCCAGCCGTTGCTGCCTGATCTGCAACTGGTGGCTTTGCTCGCGTGCCTGTTGCACCGCCTGGCGAGATTGCTGCAACTGTTCCTGTAGCTCTGTTTTTTGCTGCTGCAGGCCGGCTTCGATCTGCGCCATCTGCTCGATTTCGGCGAGGAATTTATTACGCTTGGCGCTATTCGCCTGCAATTCATTCTTGTAGCGATCGTATAGCTCTTCCAACTCCGACAGTTCAGCGAGTAATTGCTTGCGTCGACTATCAACCTGCTCGACACGACTCTGATGCTGGCTCAACGTTTGACGCAAATCGGCGGACTGGCGCTGTAATTCGCTCAGCGATTTTTGCTCTCCATCCCATCGCTGCTCTATGACCTGGAGGCGCTGGCGATCACCGTCGTTGCGCGATTTCAGCGCCATCGCCGTGGCGGTAATTTCTTCGAGGCTGCTACGCAGGCTCTTGATTTCCTGCTCGCGCGCGAGCATGCCACTGTGCTGGTCTTCGTCACCGAGCTGACGCGCCCAGTTACCACCCACCCACAGGCCATCGGCAGTGACCAGACTTTCATGCGCGTTCAGCTGAGCCCGTTTCTGGTGCAGTTCCTGCGCATCTTTACAGACATAAATACCCGATAGCAGGGCCGACAGATCGACTTCGCATTTAATAAAGTCGAGCAGTTTCGGCC
>CAXBMV010000780.1:0-1684 GCA_963976575.1 uncultured Gammaproteobacteria bacterium
CATCGAGGGACCTGTTATTAAGAACCGACACCGCGCTCAAGCTTGCCAAGGAAAAAGGACGTAATCGCCTCGAAACAATCGAGGTTTAAGTCAGCAAAAATTCCATCAAGGCTTTTTGTGCGTGCAGGCGGTTTTCGGCTTCCTGCCAGACCACCGATTGTACTCCCTCGAGTACCTCACTACTGACTTCCTCTTCGCGATGCGCTGGCAGGCAGTGCATGAAGAGTGCGTCTTTATTAGCCCGCGCCATGATATCTCGATTGACCTGGAATCTGGAAAAGGCAGCTTCGCGTTGTTGTTGTTCGTCCTCCTGCCCCATGCTCGCCCACACATCGGTAACAATCAGGTCTACCGATTCGGCTGCTTCTTCGGCCGAATTAAAAAGCTTGACCCGACCAGCTGCGCTGGCAAGAAGTTCGGCGTCGGGTTCATGCCCGGGTGGGCAGCCGATATTCAATTCAAAATCAAAACGAATCGCCGCATTGATATAGGAATGGCACATGTTATTTCCATCGCCAATCCAGGCAACACGTGCGCCGGCAATGTCGCCGCGTATTTCAAACCAGGTCTGCATGTCGGCGAGTAGCTGGCAGGGATGCAAATAATCGGTAAGACCGTTGATAACCGGCACGCTCGAATGCTTTGCCAGCACTTCGGCCCGATCATGGCCAAAGGTACGCAGCATGACCAGGTCCACCATGCTGGAGATCACGCGGGCGCTGTCTTCCACGGGCTCACCGCGGCCCAGTTGGCAGTCACGCGGAGACAGAAACATAGGGTGACCACCAAGCTGATTCATACCGGCTTCGAAAGAGACGCGTGTACGCGTGGATGATTTCTCAAAGATCATTGCCAGAATTTTGCCGCGCAGTGGTGTGTGCGAAATCCCCTTTTTCAATCGTTGCTTTACGTCGATCGCGTGTGCAATCAATTGACGCAGTTCGTCACTACTGAGATCGAGCAGGCTGAGAAAATGGCGTATAGGCATGGTTTACCCTTCGTAACTATTGATGCAGTGAATGAGTATTTCGGCGATTTCGCTGGTTTGAGCCTCATCGATAATCAACGGTGGAAGCAGCCGTATCACTTTTTCTGCAGTGACATTAATGAGTAGTCCGAGCGCTAGCGCGTCGGCGACTATGGACTGGCAAGGCTCATTCATTTCCACGGCCAGCAAGAGCCCGAGATGGCGAACCTGCCGTACTTTCGCATTATTGTTCAATCCCTGCTGTAGCAGTTCGTACAATTGTGCGCCTCTGCTGGCGGCATTCTCGGCAATAGACTGTTCGATCATGCTACTCAGCACGGCATAGGCAGTACGGCAGGCGAGTGGGTTTCCACCAAAGGTGGAACCGTGGTTACCGGGTTTGATTGTTTGCGCTGCCTTGCCACGGGTAACACAGGCACCTATGGGCAAACCATTCCCCAAAGCCTTGGCCAGGGTCATCACGTCGGGCACTATGTCCTCGTGCTGAAAGGCGAACATTTTACCGCTACGCGCCATCCCGGTTTGTATTTCATCGAGCATCAGCAGCCAGTTATTCTGGTCGCAGATGCGCCGCAATGCGCTCAGATATCCGGGGTCGGGAATGATAATTCCTGCTTCTCCCTGTACCGGCTCGACCAGGATGGCGACGACGCTGCGATTGTTGTGGGCGATCGCCTCAATCGAAGCGATATCATT
>CAXBMV010000781.1:0-1681 GCA_963976575.1 uncultured Gammaproteobacteria bacterium
CGGCAAAACCACCACCACGGTCAACCTGGCCGCGGCACTGGCTGCCACGCGTCGGCGCGTGTTGCTGGTCGACATGGACCCGCAGGGCAACGCCACCATGGGTAGCGGTATCGACAAGCATGCGCTGAAACTCAGCATTTGCGATGTACTACTCGGTGACGCCAGCGCAGCGCAGGCACTGGCGCGCAGCGAAGAGTCGGGTTACGACATACTGCCGGCGAACGCAGATCTAACCGCGGCCGAAGTTCAGTTGATGAACAAGATAGGCCGCGAAAGGCAGCTGTCACTGGCACTGGACACGATACGTGACAACTACGATTACATACTGATTGACTGCCCACCCTCGCTGAACATGCTCACCGTTAACGCGCTGGTCGCGGCTAGCGGCGTGGTTATACCGATGCAATGCGAATACTACGCGCTCGAGGGCCTGTCCTCGTTGCTGGATACCATCGAACAGATTCGTGTCAGCGTAAATCCCGAGATCAAGCTCGAAGGCTTGCTGCGTACCATGTACGACCCGCGCAACAATCTTTCCAACGACGTTTCTTCGGAGCTGGTCGAGCATTTCGGTGATCGCGTTTACCGCACGGTGATTCCGCGTAACGTGGCGCTCGCCGAGGCGCCCAGCTTTGGCCAGTCGATACTGCATTACAACAAGGCTTCGCGCGGTTCCATGGCTTATTTGGCGCTGGCTGGCGAAGTATTACGTCGTGATGCCAAGCGCGACCATTACGTAACTCAATAGATACTATGAAGAAAAAGCGTTTAGGCAGAGGACTGGGTTCACTCATCGGTAACATCGATGGCTCCGACTCGTCCACCGACGAGGCCTCATCGGCGGGCGCCACAGAGATCGATATCGACCGTATCCATCGGGGTAGCTACCAGCCGCGCCAGGTATTCGACCCGCAGGCCCTGCAGGAACTGGCCGATTCGATCAGTGTCCATGGGGTGGTTCAGCCCATTTTGGTACGCGCTGAAGGCAGCCATTTCGAACTGATCGCCGGCGAAAGACGCTGGCGTGCCGCGCAACTGGCAGGTCTGCAGAAGATCCCGGCACTGGTGCGCGAACTCGACAACAAGTCAGCCGCGGCGATCGCCTTAATCGAAAATATCCAGCGCGAAGACTTGAACCCGCTCGAAGAAGCGCAGGCATTTTTACGCTTGATAGAGGAATTTGACCTTACCCATCAACAGGTTGCAGATTCGGTAGGGCGTTCCCGCGCCGCCGTGAGCAACCTGCTGCGCCTGCTCGACCTGGCCGAACCGGTGAAGCTGCAGGTCAACGACGGCCTGCTCAGCATGGGTCATGCGCGCGCGTTGCTGGCGTTGATCCGCCACGATCAGATTGAAATTGCCCGTGTCATAGTTAACCGTGGCCTGTCGGTGCGCGAAGCCGAATTACTGGTCAAGCGCAGCCTCGCTGGAAAGGCTGAAAAGAAAGTGAAATCCAGCAAGGTCGATCCCGACGTGCAGCGCCTGGAAAACAATATCAGCGAAAAGCTGGGTGCCCAGGTAAAGATCAAAACGGGGAAGAAGGGCGCGGGGCAGCTGGTCATCAATTTTCACAGCAGCGACGAACTCGACGGCATACTAGAACATTTATCCCTATAAATTGCCGATCTGCGATTGATTAATCGGTTTTTAGTTCTTATACTCTGCATCCGCTTTTGCGCCG
>CAXBMV010000782.1:0-1668 GCA_963976575.1 uncultured Gammaproteobacteria bacterium
GAAATCGACCGGGTTGATCCGTCGCGAAGCCTGTTGCAGTACCTGCGCGAAGATCGCCTGCTGGTTGGTAGCAAGGAAGGTTGCGCCGAAGGCGACTGCGGTGCCTGCACGGTGGTCGTGGCCGAGCTGGACGGGGATGAATTACGTTGTCGCGCAGTCAACGCCTGCATACAGTTTCTGCCAACGCTGGATGGCAAGGCACTGTTCACCGTCGAGTCGCTGAAATCAGCCGAGGGCAGCTTGCACCCGGTGCAGCAAAGCATGGTCGACTACCATGGCTCGCAATGCGGCTTCTGTACACCGGGGTTCGTCATGTCGATGTTTGCCCTGTATCAAACCGATAGCAATCCTGCGCGTGAAACCATCGACGATGCGCTCTCCGGCAATCTCTGTCGCTGCACCGGATACCGCCCTATTATCGAAGCCTGCCGGCATATGCAAGACTACGACGAAGTACAGCTGCCACGGCAGTCTGTGATCGAACAATTGCGCGGGCTCAAGCGTGATGCCGGCCTGGCAATGACTTATCCGGGACGAGATTACTTTGCCCCCGTCAGCATCGACGAACTGGCCGATTATTATCTTAACAATGAGCAGGCGCGGATTCTCGCCGGTGGCACCGACGTCGGCCTGTGGGTGACCAAACAGTTGCGTGAATTACCCGGGATCATTTATATCGGCAATGTTGCCGAATTGCAGCGCATCGATGAAACCGCAGCAGGCTTGCAAATCGGCGCGGCGGTGTCGCTCGACGATGCCTTCAAATCCATCGCCGGGGCTTATCCTGAATTCGCTGAAATGTTCCGCCGCTTCGCTTCGCTGCCGGTGCGCAACGCAGGCACGCTGGTGGGCAATCTCGCTAACGGTTCACCGATAGGGGATTCGATGCCTGCGCTGATCGCCATAGGTGCACGGGTAAAGCTGCGTCAAGGCAACAATACCCGCGAGCTGGCGCTCGAGGATCTGTACCTTGATTACATGAAAAATGCGCTGCAGGCCGGAGAGTTTATCGAGTCGGTACTTATTCCGGCACGCGATGAGAAGTTGATATTACGCTGTTACAAGTTGAGCAAACGCTACGATCAGGATATCTCGGCGATTTGCGCGGCCTTCGCATTGCGCCTGGACAAGGGTTCGATTGCTGAAGTGTGTATTGCTTTCGGTGGCATGGCGGCGATCCCGAAGCGTGCCGCGCTGACGGAAAAATCGCTGCTGAGAAACAGCTGGGATGAAGCTGCATTGGCAACAGCCAGCGAGGCACTGGCGCAAGATTACTCGCCACTTTCCGATATGCGAGCCAGCGCCGATTACCGGCGTCGAGCCGCAGCCAATTTACTCAGACGCTTTTTCCTCGAGACGCGCGCGCAGTCGCCGCTGCGCGAGGACGAGGTGAACGTGTTTGCGATGCCAGGCTGATGGAAAATCCGCGCACACAGCAAGCCAGAGAAAACATCGCCGGCGAATCGATCGCGCACGAATCCGCGGTGTTGCATGTTGCCGGTGAGGCTAGCTATGTCGATGATATCCCTGAACTGGCCGGGACTGCTTTTATAGCGCTGGGCGGCAGCGAACAGGCGCACGCCAATATTCTCGCAATGAATCTCGAAGCCGTGCGCGCAGCGCCCGGTGTCATCGATGTAATCATCGCCGCGGATATACCCGGTAGCA
>CAXBMV010000783.1:0-1666 GCA_963976575.1 uncultured Gammaproteobacteria bacterium
TTGGGCAGACGCGGTCGCGTCACCCAGTCGATTAACAGTATGAGCTGGCCCAGCGGCCAGCGAACAATGCGAAAAAATATTTTCATGCTTACCTGAGTTTAAAATCTAAAGGCGAAAGCGCCGGATGCGCATGTTAAAGGAATTCCTGTCTCAGGCAATAGCCATTTTCGCCCTGGCTTCGTCGGGGCCCAGCACCCGCGCGCCCATGCGCTCGATAATTTCTACGGCGCGTTCCACCAGCATTGCGTTGCTGGCGAGTACCCCGCGATCGAGGAAAATATTGTCTTCCAGACCGACACGCACGTTTCCACCCAGCAATACCGCCTGCGCCACCATCGGCATTTGCATGCGCGAAATGCCGAAACCCGCCCAGATCGCATCACCCGGCAACGCCTGCTTCATCGCCGCCATGGTTTCGGTATCGGCACCGGCACCCCAGGGGATGCCGAGGCAAATCTGGAACATCGGCGGTGCGTCGATCAATCCTTCTTCGATGAGGCTGCGGGCGAGGCGAATCTGTCCCAGGTCGAAGACTTCGAGTTCCGGCTTGACGCCAAGGTCCTGAACGATTTTTGCCATAGTTTGTAGATAGGGCGGGGTGTTGATATAGGTATTGTTGCCGCCAAAATTCATCGTGCCGCAGTCGAGGCTGCAGATGTCGGGCATGCATTCAACCACGTGGGCGAGGCGCTCTTCGGGGCCGATCATATCGGTGCCGGGGCCGGGCAGCGAGGGATTTTCTTCGCTGGGTACCCAGTCGCCACCCATGCCAGCGGTGAGGTTGATGATGACGTCGACATCACTGGCGCGAATCAGGTCTACCGTTTTTTTGAACAGCGCAGGATCGCGCGAACCCTGGCCGGTTTCCGGATCGCGTACGTGCACGTGCACCACCGCGGCGCCTGCTTTGGCGGCTTCGATCGCCGAGTCGGCGATTTGCTCGGGTGTGATCGGTACCAGGTGGCTGCGACTGGTGGTGTCGCCGGCACCGGTTACGGCGCAGCTAATTATGACATCATGATTCATTTGAATTCCTCTGCAATGGTTATTTCGATTCCTGCTCGCGTTTCATTTTTGCAATTCTGACCAGGCCATCGTTCATCTTTTTACTCAGCGTGGTGAAATCTTCACCACGGGTCATGGCGATGCAGCCTTCGACCATTTCCTTGCGTAACTCATCGGTCAACTCGGGGGCGACCAGTCTGGTCCAGGGCAGTTTCAATGCGGGACCGAACTGTTCCAGGCAATAGGCCATGCCGCCCTCGCCGCCGCCAACGTGAAATATCTCGCAGGGGCCCATCAGAGCCCAACGAGGACCGGGCCCATTGACCACGGCCTGATCGATCTGCTCCACGCTGGCCTCGCCGTTGGCAACCATGTGCAGCGCCTCGCGCCAGATGGCTTCCTGCAGGCGCGTGGCGATAAATCCGGGCACTTCTTTCTGCATGACCAGCGGGGCCTTTCCGGCAAAGTGGTAAAAGCGCTCGGTCCACTGCAGCGTCTGCGGCGATGTTTTCTTACCGCCGATCATTTCCACGAGCGGTAACAAATAGGGCGGGTTAAACGGGTGCGCTACCACGGTGCGCTCGGGGGTGGCGCATTCCGCCTGAATGTCGGTCATCGACAGGCCGGAGGGACTGGAGGCTATGACCACGCGCGCATCGAC
>CAXBMV010000784.1:0-1665 GCA_963976575.1 uncultured Gammaproteobacteria bacterium
GGCATTTTGTAGACGTACGTACACTGTCATAGAGGCGAGTAATGAAAACTTTTATATTTCTTATTAGTGTTCTGGTGATGATCGGTATTTCCGGTTGCGAGACCATGGAAGGCCTGGGGAAAGACATAAAAACCCTGGGCGACAAGATTGAAAAGAAAGCCAGTAGTACTGAATAGCGAGGTTTCCGTGGAAAAATTTGTAAAGTTTACCGGTATAGTTGCCGCAATGGATCGTTCCAATATCGATACAGACGCGATTATTCCCAAGCAGTATCTCAAGTCAATCAAACGCACTGGCTTTGGCCCCAATTTGTTCGATGACTGGCGATATCTCGATGCCGGGGAGCCCGGAAAGGATAATGCGAAACGCAGGACCAATCCTGAATTCGTTCTGAATCGTCCGCCCTATGACAAAGCGCAAATCCTTTTAGCACGCGAGAACTTTGCCTGTGGTTCTTCACGCGAGCATGCGGTCTGGGCGTTAATGGATTTTGGTATACGGGTGGTTATTGCGCCAAGCTTTGCTGATATATTCTATAACAATAGTTTTAAAAGCGGATTGTTGCCAATTGCATTGTCAGCAGAACAGGTAGATCAGTTATTTTCCGAATCGAGTGGCGGTGAAGCTTGTCGCTTGACTATCGACCTTGATAATCAGACCGTGAGCAATAGCAGCGGTGTTGCCATGGAGTTTGAAATCGACGAATTTCGCAAATATTGCCTGCAGAACGGTTTCGATGACATTGGTCTGACCATGCAACACGCCGGAGTGATCCGGGAATTTGAGAAAGATTATTATGCCAGGCTTCCCTGGTTAAACAGGTAGAGACATGACCGCGAAAATAGCTGTATTGCCTGGCGATGGCATAGGCCCTGAAATAGTCGACGAGGCGCTCAAGTTACTGGAGTGCCTGAAGAAAGATTTTGGCTTTAGCCTCGAAGTTGAAGTCGCGGCCATAGGTGGTGCGGCTTACGATCATTCGGGAAAACCATTACCTGATGAAACGCTTGACCTGTGCCGTCAATCCGACGCCATATTATTTGGTGCTATCGGCGGTCCGGCTTACGATGGCCTCGAGCGTAAACTGCGTCCTGAAACCGGACTTCTGGAACTTCGTTCAACTCTGTCCCTTTTTTCGAACCTGCGCCCGGCTATGCTGTATCCGCAGTTGGCCGAGGCATCCAGTCTGAAACCTGAAATAGTATCGGGGCTGGACATCATGATAGTGCGGGAACTCACGGGCGGTATTTATTTTGGTCAGCCGCGCGGTATTCGTGAACTCGAGAATGGAGAGCGCCAGGGTTATAACACCATGGTCTATGCCGAGCATGAGATCGAACGTATTGCTCGATCTGCCTTTGAGATTGCGATGTTGCGGAACAGGAAGCTGTGTTCCGTAGATAAGGCCAATGTTCTCGAGGTATCCGAGTTGTGGCGTGAAGTGGTTATCGAGGTCGGGCGAGACTATAGCGATGTCAAACTATCGCATATGTATGTCGATAATGCAGCGATGCAACTGGTAAGAGCGCCCAAGCAGTTTGACGTGATGGTGACATCAAACCTGTTCGGCGACATATTATCCGACGCAGCGGCAATGTTGACCGGCTCCATAGGTATGCTGCCTTCGGCTTCGCTGGACAAGAATGGCAAGGGACTATACGAGCC
>CAXBMV010000785.1:0-1657 GCA_963976575.1 uncultured Gammaproteobacteria bacterium
TGCAGAATTTGCAGGGTATCTCCATGCGAAACCAGCAGCAGGCTGGCGCCACTGAATTCAGACTCGAGCTCGACGACTAACCCGGTGACCCGACGCATCACCTGGTTGGGGCTTTCTACGCCCTCGAGGCAGTTATCCGCCGAGGATTTATCTTCCAGCCAGACCCGCTCATAATTTTTCGCCGTGGACAATTCATAATCGCCGAAATCGCGTTCGCGCAGGCGCGGGTCAAAACGAACCGGCGTTTTCGACTTCAACAAGTCGTGAACCCTGTCAGCGGTTTCCCTGGCGCGCTTGAAATCGGAACTGATAATCAGGGTTTTATCGTCAACGGGAATATCAGCTCGGATTGCCCCGTTCACCTGAGATTGCCCCAATGGGCTTAAACCGTAAGCACTTATCCCATTCTCTGCCCGGCTCACAATAATCCCCAGTTCATTGGCCAGACTATGGCCATGGCGCATCACGTAGTATCGATTTTTTAGCGGCAGGAATGCGGGCAAGCAATTCATCAATTTGTTCCGATTTGATCTCATTAAGACATTAGCTATCAGACAGCCGAATCATTGCTGCTCACTGCCATAGGCATCATCGTTTTTTGAAGCCAAAGATGCCGACAAAAGGAATGCCAGCCCAACGACATTCGCTGCGCTGCTCGGGGACAGCAGAATTTTCTATCTAGCGCATGGCCATCAGGTTAGAGATCAGCAATGCCGTTTTTCGATTGGCTTCCTCCTGGATCTTGTGCGCCAGGTCGGCCTCGTGCCCACAACAGATTACCGTGGCTTCGAGGTGCTTTTTCGCCGTGGTTTCCACTGTGGCAACCATCATCTTCTGTAATACTTTTACCACGGCTTCTTTCTCGGCTTCACTCAGCTCGTGCTTTGACAAGGCCGCAATAATGGCCTCGCTCGCCTGTTTTGCTTTATCGGGTAACGACATCTTATTTCCTCCTCCAGTTTGCCTATATCCTCTCCAGCGCCTGTTCGAGGTCGGCGATCAAGTCATCGCAGTTTTCTATACCGATAGACAGTCGTACCAGGTTTTTCGGCACCACGCTATTGGGGCCTTCTACCGAGGCACGATGTTCGATAAGACTTTCTACGCCGCCCAGTGATGTTGCCGGTATAAACAGATGGGTCGAGCTGGCAAAACGCCTCACCTGATCTGCATCGGCCTTCAGCATCAGCGACATCATACCGCCAAATCCATTCGTCATTTGTTTTTTTGCAATGCTGTGACCCGCATGGCTTTTTAACCCGGGGTAGAGCACTGCGTCGAGTTTTTCATGCCCTTCAAAATGATTGGCGATACGCAAGGCCGAACTACAGGACTTTTCAAAGCGGATAAACATGGTGCGCATGCCACGCAGCAACAACCAGGCTTCGAAAGGCCCCAGCACCGCCCCCATCAGCGTGCGCACCAGCCTGATCTCCTGCCAGCGCGAATCGACTTCACGCGTCACCAGCAGGCCGGCGAGCACATCGCTGTGGCCGTTGTAATACTTGGTCGCGGAATGGAAGACAATATCGGCGCCCAGCGCCAGCGCGCGCGTGGTCAACGGAGTCGACACGGTGCAATCAACCGCCAGCTGAGCCCCGGCCTGGTGGGCCAGTTCTGCGGCGGCCGCGATATCAACCACATCCCAGGTAGGATT
>CAXBMV010000786.1:0-1649 GCA_963976575.1 uncultured Gammaproteobacteria bacterium
CCGGTCCTGGCTCGGCACGGTGCGGTTATAACACTCAATTTCAAACACCAGGCCATCACTCAGCGACATTTGCAGGCCATGGTGTATCGCCTGCCTGGCCTGGCGCACCGCGATCGGTGCATTGGCGGCGATGCGCGTTGCCGTTTTTATCGCCTCCGGCAATAGCTCCGCGGGCGTAAACACGGCATTCACCAGTCCCCATTGGCAGGCCTGCCCGGCATCGAAGCGACGCGCCGAGAGAATCAATTCCTTGGCGCGGCGCTCTCCCAGCGCGCGCGCAATGGTCTGGGTGCCACCGGCACCGGGAATAATGCCGAGACTGGTCTCGGTAAGTGCAAATATTGCATTGTCCGAAGCGTAGGCGAAGTCGACCGCGGCCACCAGTTCACAGCCACCGCCAAAGGCGGCGCCGTTGACCGCGGCAATGACAGGAATCGGGCAGCCCAGAATAGCGCGCAACATACGTTCATAAATCAAATGCTGTTGAAACCAGGCCTGGTCGCTCATGCCGTCCCGTTCCTTGAGATCGCCGCCGGCACAGAAGGCGCGCTCACCGGTTCCGGTCACTATAAGACAGCGCGACTGTTGCGCCTGCATTGCCAGACCCTCGAAGAAGTCGACGAGGTCGAGCGCCATCTGCGTGTTGAAGGCATTGGAAAATTCAGGCCGGTTCAGCGTCAGTTGCAGGACATCTGCTGCAGGCGTGTCCAGGAGTAAAGTAGAATATTCTTTATACTTCATATCGCTTACTATTTTGAATGCAGGTTGGTCGGGGTATACTACTGCAATCGCTAATCGAGGGGGAAGTAATCATGAAGCAGGACGATAAAACAACAACAAAATATCTGGCTATTACCTTTGTAGGATTCGTCATCCTCGGCATAGCCCTGATCATCGGCGCCAATATGATCGGCTAGTCATGGCCGATAACCAACTGATCAGCCGAATTCAACCCGCAGCAGTACCCGCCTCGTCGGCACCTTTCAGCCAGGTTGTTCTGGATGAACACTACGCTTTTCTATCCGGACTGGTCGCGGCGGATTTCCCCGCGGGCATCGCGGTGCTCGGCGACGTGGCCGCCGAAACTCACGCGGTACTGGACGCCATAGCCGCGATGCTGCAGGAATTGAACCTGGAAATGGAGCAGATGCTGCGCGTCGATGTGCATCTCGTCGACCTCGACGACTTCGATGCGATGGATGCGGCTTACCGCGAACATTTTCGCGCAGGCCACTACCCGGCGAGAACAACCACCGAGTCGCGCCGTTTGTTCGGAAACAGCAAGGTAGAGATTACCTGCCAGGTAAAACGAAATCCCGCATAGTTAATTACCTGGCAACAACACTGCTGACAGGTGTCTGCGATGGCTATTGACTGCGGTTTGCCACATGAAGACTGTCTAAGCCAGCGCTAACCGCAACAAGCGAGCCTGCAATAATAAAATACGACAATAGCCGACTCTTACTGATTCCCTGTCAGACCAGCTGCCTGAAGAAAAACTGAGGATCCCGAATTGCAATACTTGTTAGTTGCGCTGGTAGTAAGCTGCCTTTCAAACCTGGAACCCGTCCATGCCAGCAGTGAATCCATTCTCGAACAGGAATACCTGGTGGCTCTCGAGTCCTCGCTGCTGGATGGTGTCAGCCTAG
>CAXBMV010000787.1:0-1643 GCA_963976575.1 uncultured Gammaproteobacteria bacterium
GAGACTGGCCAGGGTTTCCAGGCATTGTGCCGGGCGAGTGGAGATCACCACGCAGTCGCTGGCGTCGACCACCGCCTGGTTGCTGGCCATCACTTCACAGTCTTGTTGTAGTGCCAGCTTTTCTGCCATGTCGTGATTGCGCGGACTTAACAAAATGCGTCCGCTATAGCCACCACGGCGTATTCCGCTAATAGTGTAACGGGCGAGCTCACCGACGCCGATAAAGCCTGTAGTTTTCACGCTAAAGTTTGTCGTGGCCGCGCTTGAAGTTGTTTCGGCCGTCGCGGTCTTCGCCGCGTAGTAAGAACAGCGCGCGGTTCGAATAGCCGTGCGGCGAGCCTGCATCTTCCTTGTTTTTGCCACTGTTGTGATTGTAGAAACTGGTTGCCGGCATGATGCGTAAAACCAGCCCCATACGCCGCTTCGGAGAAAGATTGGCCTTGGAACCGTGCACCAGATAGACATCGTGAAGCGATATCTGACCACGCTCCAATACTATGTCGCGGGCCTGATCGAGATCTACCTGATCATCGTCTATGACCTGCGCGAGGGTATAGTCGGCGCGGTGTTCGAAATGGTGCGAGTAAATCTTGTGCTCGCTATGCGATCCGGGAATAAACTGCATGCAGCCCTGTTCGGAGGTTGAGCCATCCAGCGACATCCATACGGTCAGAGTCTCCAGTGGTTCGATGGGGTAATAATCGCCATCCTGATGCCATGGAGTAGCTTTGCCGACGAGTGCAGGTTTACCGAATATCGTCATCCCCCAGAGAATCAGGTCGGGTCCGATAAGCTGCTCGATCATGTCGTTGATTTCTTCGATATGGATAAATTCGAGCCAGGCCGAATCGCCCTTGATGCCATAAGTCGAGCTGGCATCGAGATGCGGCCCGAGTATGAAGTCGGCGGAAAAATCGGGGTTGTCTTTATTCTCCTCGATTAACTTTTCATACAGCTGTTGGATACGCTGCAAGGTTGCTTCAGGAAGCCGGTAATCCGAAGGGATGACCAGTCCATCTTTGTGGTATGTGTCTATTTCTTGTTGGCTTAGCGGCATCGCCAGAGCATATTACAAAGCAGCGTTGTGGTATAGATGTTGCCAGTATTTAATTTGATTCGCTGGCTTCCTGGCAAGCGAGGCACTGGTTGGCGAATGGCTGAGCCTGCAGTCGCGCGATGCCGATACTTTCAGCACAAGCTTCGCAATACCCGTAACTGCCAGATTCGATATGGCGCAGTGCCAGCTGAACCAGAACGAGGTTCTGTTGTGCAAGCTCCAGATTGGCGCGAGCCATTTGCTGTTGCTGTATGGCATCGATGCGCGAGACACGCCCCACCGATTGCTGGTCCAGTGTCACCGGAGCCGCGTCCAGGTCACCCTGGCTGATGTGGGTTTGTAATTCCTGTTCTCGCTGTTCCAGCTCAATGCGCAAACTGTCCAGCTGCTGCGTTGTTAAATCGCTGTCGGGCATAACGGCCGCCTTATCCTCGTCTTCAACTGGTGGGAGGCAAAACAGATTATAGAGACGGCTCGAACAAATCAATTCGGCTTGCAGACAAAGCGCGGGGTATCGCTCCTGCAGATAACAATTCTTTTAAAATTAATGGCGAGGAGGATGATTAGGCTTGGTCAGGCATCGCCA
>CAXBMV010000788.1:0-1642 GCA_963976575.1 uncultured Gammaproteobacteria bacterium
ATACGCAAGATTACCCAAAAATACCTGAAAGACCCGGCCGAAGTGACGATCAAGGTGAAGACCACCACCGCCGAAACCATCCGCCAGCGCTACTGGCCGGTGACCGGTACGCACAAGCTGGATGCGCTGACGCGCATACTCGAAGCCGAGACTTTCGACGCCATGCTGGTGTTCGTACGCACCAAGACCGCGACACTGGAAGTGGCCGAAAAGCTGGAGGCGCGCGGATACCGTGCGACCGCATTGAATGGTGATATCGCGCAGAAAAATCGTGAACGCGTAATCACCACGCGAAAGACGCATGCTGCAGGCCATAGAAAAAGCGACGCGCAAGCCGATAGAGCTGATGGAATTGCCATCCACCGATATGGTGAATAACCGCCGCATCGAAAAATTCAAACAACGCATCAGCGAAACCCTGGAAGAAGGGGGGCTTGATCTGTTCAAGGGGCTGATCGAACAGTACCGCCAGGAAAGCCAGGTGGATACGCTGGACATAGCCGCAGCCCTGGCGAAATTGATGCAGGGTCGTGCACCGTTTCTGTTGTCAGCGAAATCCGAAGGCAAGCCGGCACGCGAGTTTCGTGAATCCGAGTCCAGACCCAGACGCGAGCGTCCCTTGCGTGACGAAGGGCCGGGCCAGTCGAGGCCGCGTCGCGAGGCCGGGGAAACCAGGGTGACCCCGCTGGAAGAAGGCATGGACCGTTTTCGCATCGAAGTCGGCCATCTGCACAAGGTCATGCCGGGCAATATCGTAGGCGCCATCGCCAACGAAGCCAATATCGATAGCAAATACATAGGGCGCATAACCATATTCGATGATTACAGTACTGTAGACCTGCCCGAAGACATGCCCGGGGAGCTACTCAAGTCGTTGCAAAACACGCGCGTATCGGGTCAACGCATGAATATATCCTTGCTGAAAAAGGAGAAGAGAGGCGGTGACGAGCCGATGACCAGGGCTAAACCGCTCGGGGTGAAAAGAGACAAGCCGGAAGCCGGACCAAGAAGAGACAAGCCGGAATCCGGGGGGAAGAGGGACAAGCCAATGACCGGTGCAAAAAGAGACAAGCCTGATGCCGGGGGCAAAAGAGATAAACCCGATGCGGCCAAAGCAGCGGCGCCAAGGCCGAAAAAACGGCATAAGGACATGAAGGACAAGGGCAAGCCGAAACGCGTTCGCGACAAGGAAGCGAAAAACAAATAACCCGGTGTCTGGCAGCCAGTGCTTTACTGCGCCGCCACAATCGGGAAAATAGCCCAGTTCGGCGACTACTCAAAACCGCGCTAAGCCTATGAAACCGATTCTGCTGTTTTTCACCTGCCTGATGGTCGTCGCCAGCGCCGCGGCCGAAACAGCGAAGCCGCAACGTATCGTCTCCATCAGCCTGTGTACCGACCAGTTATTGCTGCTGCTGGCCGAGCGCGAGCAAATCGCTTCGCTGTCGAACTGGGCGGTCGACAGTAATATGTCTTACATGATCGACGCGGTTGGAGACATACCGCTGAATAATACTTCGATAGAAGAAATTATTCGCTTTCAACCCGATCTGATCCTGGCCAGTCAGTTCGCCGCCTGGGACACTTCACGCTTTTTGCGTCAGCTGGGCTACCCGGTAAAACAAATCCCGCTGGTTGAATC
>CAXBMV010000789.1:0-1641 GCA_963976575.1 uncultured Gammaproteobacteria bacterium
CGATACAACCAGCCGGTGCCCTCGCGGCAGGGGGTGCACTGGCCGCAGGACTCGGAAAAATAGAATCGCGAGATACGGCGCAAGGCGACCACCATATCGGTGGTCTCATCCATAACTATAACCGCACCCGAGCCCAGCATCGAACCCGCCTTGGCGATCGAGTCATAATCCATGTTGCAATCCATCATGATTTCACCGGGCAATACCGGCACGGAGGAACCACCGGGAATAACCGCTTTCAATTTTCGCCCGTCTTTCACACCACCCGCCATTTGCAACAGGTCTTTGAATGGCGTGCCCATATTGATCTCGAAATTGCCCGGACTATTCAAATGCCCGGACATGGAAAATAATTTTACGCCACCGTTATTGGGAATACCCAGATCGGCAAACCACTGCGCTCCATTGCGCATGATTGACGGTATCGACGCCAGCGATTCGGTGTTGTTGATCGTAGTCGGTTTGCCGTATAGCCCGTAGTTAGCCGGGAATGGCGGCTTGTAGCGAGGCTGCCCTTTCTTGCCTTCCAGCGATTCCAGCAACGCGGTTTCTTCACCGCAGATATAGGCACCGGCGCCGAGCGCACCGTATAAATTAAATTCGACGCCACTACCGAGAATATTCTTACCCAGGTAACCGGCTTCGTATGCTTCCTTCACCGCGGCCTCGAAGCGAATCGACGGTTCATCCATAAATTCACCGCGCATGTAGTTATAACCGACCGTAGCGCCTATGGCATAGCCACAAATCGCCATGCCTTCGACCAGCGCATGCGGGTTGAAACGCAGAATGTCCCGGTCTTTGCAGGTGCCCGGCTCGGACTCGTCCGAGTTACACACGATATATTTCTGACCCGGCGCATTACGCGGCATGAAACTCCATTTCAGGCCAGTAGGAAATCCGGCGCCTCCCCTGCCGCGCAAGCCGGAGGCCTTGACCTGCTCGATAACATCCTCGGCAGACATGCCGTCGACGAGAATTTTTTTCAAAGCCTGGTAACCACCCGACTTGACATAGCTCTCCATCGACCAGGGTTGATCGTATTGCAGGGTCGCGAAACAAACTTCGTTAGTCATGCTTACTCCAGACCATCCAGGATTTCATCGACCTTTTGCGGGGTCAGATTCTCATAGTAAACGTGATCGACCTGCATCATCGGACCACCGGCGCAGGCAGCGAGGCATTCTTCCTCGCACTTCAGGTATATGCGACCATCCTCGGTGCTTTCACCAATCTTGATGCCAAGCTTGGATTCGACATGATCGACTATGCCCTCTGATCCCATCAACATGCAGGAAATATTGGTACAGATGGCGACGTTGTGTCGTGCCACCGGTTTGGTCTCGTACATCGAGTAAAACGAGGCCACTTCGTAAACATGGATGGCGGCGAGTTCAAGGTAATCGGCTACCGCATCCATCAATTCGACGGTTAAATACCCCTTATTTTGATGTTGCGCTGCGGTTAACGCGGACAACACTGCTGAACGCTTTCGCTCCGGCGGGAAACGCGCCGCCCAGCGATCGATCTCTTCGCAAGTGTGTGCCGACAATACCGGGTTGTCTGATTTTGTATTGCTAGCCATTATCTATCGATCTCGCCAAAAACTATATCCTGGGTACCGATGATCGCGACCACGTC
>CAXBMV010000790.1:0-1634 GCA_963976575.1 uncultured Gammaproteobacteria bacterium
ACTATCGGCAGCTGCCCGGACTCATTGTAAAGCTGGTCGATCTCCTCGGCTACTGCATGCGCTTTTTCGAAACTGTCGACAAACGGAATAGTACGGGTGTCGAACTGGTGGTTGGGGAACTGGGCGAGCAGACTCAGCCCAAGGGTTTCGGCGGTAATCGCGGTACCGTTGGAGAGGAAATAAACCTGGCGAATTACTGATTGCATGAATTTCTGGCCTGATGCGTAATGTAAGTCTGTAACGAATTGGTATACTAGTCTATTTCAAACCCTAGGTAACTTCGCTTTACCGCCTGCGCGAGTTAAATCTATATGTCAGAAAATATTGTGCCGCTAGACCAGCTGGGCATGGACGATGTTGCCAGAGTTGGCGGCAAAAATGCTTCCCTCGGCGAAATGATCAGCAATCTCGGAAACCTCGGCGTATCGGTGCCGGGTGGTTTTGCTACGACCTCCAACGCTTTTAATGAATTTCTTGATCTGGCCGGTATTCGTCAGAGAATCCATAGCCGACTCGACGGGCTGGACAGCGCTGACGTCAATGCACTGGCCGCGACCGGTAAGGAGATCAGGGGCTGGATTATCGACTCCGCATTGCCGCAGGGCTTTCAGGATGAAATAACCGAAGCCTACGCGGCGATGGCTGTCGACGGTGTCGATGCCACGGTAGCGGTACGCTCATCCGCCACCGCCGAAGACTTGCCCGACGCCTCGTTTGCCGGGCAGCAGGAAACCTACCTCAATATCAAGGGCATAGAACAGGTATTACACTCGGTAAAACTGGTATTCGCTTCCCTGTTTAACGACCGCGCCATTTCCTATCGCGTACACCAGGGTTTTGCCCATGCCGATGTATCTCTCTCAGCCGGTATCCAGCGCATGGTGCGCAGCGATCTCGCCGCCAGCGGGGTTATGTTCAGTATCGATACCGAATCCGGTTTCGAAGACGTAGTCTTTATAACCAGCAGTTACGGACTCGGTGAAACCGTGGTGCAGGGTGCGGTCAACCCGGATGAATTTTATGTGTACAAAAAAACGCTAGGCCAGGCCCGGCGCAGCATTCTGCAGAAAAACCGCGGCAGTAAGTTGATCAAGATGATCTATGCGAAGAGTGATACGCCAGCGGAAGCGATCCGTACGGTGGATGTCGAGCAGGACGAGCGTGACCGCTTTTCCATCAGCGACGATGAAATCAGCGAACTTGCGGTGATGGCCGTAACCATTGAAAAGCACTATGGCAGGCCAATGGATATCGAATGGGCCAAGGATGGTGAAAACGGTCGCCTGTATATTGTTCAGGCGAGACCGGAAACCGTGCAGTCGCGTTCCAATCAAGTCATCGAGCGTTATATTTTGAAGCAGTCTGCCGAACCGATCATCAGCGGTCGTGCGGTGGGTAATCGTATTGGCCGCGGCAGCGCCAGAGTGATCAACGACCTGTCGCAAATGGATCAGATCGAGGATGGCGATGTGCTGGTTACCGACATGACCGACCCGGATTGGGAGCCGATCATGAAAAAGGCTTCGGCGATTATCACCAACCGCGGTGGGCGCACCTGCCATGCCGCGATCATCGCACGCGAACTCGGCATTCCAGCGCTGGTGGGCACCGGTAATTGCACCGAGCTAATCAGT
>CAXBMV010000791.1:0-1633 GCA_963976575.1 uncultured Gammaproteobacteria bacterium
TTTGCAGGGACGCCGTGAACCCTTCCATGGGGGCTTGCGCGCAGCTTCCCTGCTGCGCGACACCCTGCAAAGCCATCACCGGATTCGCTGCCGATTGTTTGGAAGTTGGGGACTGATTCTGTTATTACCGATGTTTTTGGATCTGGTCCTGGAATCTAGGTTGCCAAATAAGACAGTGTCTTTCAGGAAGGCGCGCATCGGTTGTTTGCGCTACTTAATCCGATTCATAAATAGAATTTATCTTAATTCATTATGATTAGTTGATTTACGCGGTTTTACATTAACATTTATTATTCATGCAATTAAATCTTCGCGGGAGATCAATAAATGTCACAGCAAAAACAAAACCGAATGCAGTTAATCGGCTGGGTATTGTTTGTTTTTTCAGCGCTATTCTTCATCGCCTCCAGCCTGCGCGCCGGTGACCTCGTCAGTCTGGCCGGCGGATTGTTATTCCTGGTCGCCTGCTTTGCCTTCCTGCTGCCCCTGCTGTCGTCGCGGACTGCAGCAGATGCTAGTAACTGAGCGCGGCCGAGTAAATATTTTCGATATCAACGAGGTTGGTTTCGCGTGGTGCATTGGCGATGGCGCGCACCTGCCGCGCCGTCGAAGCTGCCAGCGCCGGTACATCGGCTGCGCTAAAGCCAAGCCCCATTAATCCATTGGGCATATCGGTTTGACGCATTAACTCGATCAGGCGCTTGCCCAGTGCCTCGCCGGAATCCCCGGCGCCTGCACCCTGAAGATCGGCCTGCAAAATGCCGCTCCGGCGCCGCTTCGGCGGTATAGCGGAACACTGCCGGGGCCGAGACCACCACGCTGATACCGTGTGGCACAAAGGGCGAAGCTACCGGATAACCGTCAGTGGTTACATTTCGCATCAGGTGGGTGACACCGTAGGACAATGCGTGACCGAGATGGGTTCCGGTATTGCCGAAGGCCATGCCCGCCAGCGTGGCACCGAACATCAGTTGATCGCGCGCCTCGTGGTCGTCGGCATTGTTGACGCCACGGTCGAGATATTCGCCGACGATATTGAGCGCCTTGCTGGCGGCCAGATCGCTCCAAGGGTTGGCGCCCTGGATTAGCGGACGCTTGGTAGGATCTTCTATTTTCGCCCAGCGCGTATAGGCTTTGGCGGTGTAACATTCCAGCGCATGACAGAGCAGATCAAAACCGGTGGACGCCACCACCTTGGGTGGCAGACTGTCGCAACAGGCTGGATCCACCAACGCCTCGTCGGGTAACAGCACAGGATTGCCTATGACAAACTTGGTATTCAAATCGTTGATGCGCAACACCGACAACGAGGTACATTCCGAGCCGGTGCCCGAAGTCGTCGGGCAGGCCAGGTGCTTGAGCAGCTTGCCGGGTATCGGTTTGCCCGCACCCAGCGGTGGCGCGAAGTAGTCAAGAAATTCATCGGTCGGGTAGAGGCCATACAGCATCGCTGCCTTGGCGGTGTCGATCACCGAACCACCACCCACCGAGACAACACCGTCGAAATTCCCCTCGGCGACAAAACGGGCGCCGCGTTCGACACTCAAGTCATCGGCTTCGATGGTAACGTCATCGAACACGGCGACATCGATGCCGGCCAGTTTCAGCGATTCCAGCACTGTGTTTACATAAG
>CAXBMV010000792.1:0-1629 GCA_963976575.1 uncultured Gammaproteobacteria bacterium
CCACACCGATTTTACGCAGCACCGCCAGCGATGCGCTACGCATAATCTGGTATTCCTTATCGGTCAGGGTCTGCGCCGGAGCAACGGTAATAGAGTCACCCGTGTGTACACCCATAGGGTCGAGATTCTCGATCGAACATACGATGATGCAATTGTCGTTTTTATCTCGCACTACCTCCATTTCGTACTCTTTCCAGCCCAGCACAGAGACCTCGATGAGGACTTCGTTAGTCGGCGACAAATCCAGTCCGCGACGAATAATATCTTCGAATTCCTCGCGGTTGTAGGCAATGCCGCCACCGCTGCCACCCATCGTAAACGATGGACGAATAATGATTGGGAAACCGATCTGCGCCTGTCCCTGCCAGGCTTCTTCCAGACTGTGGGCGATAAAAGCCTTCGGTGTCGCCAGACCTATATCGGTCATTGCGCGACGAAACTGATCGCGATCTTCCGCCATGTCTATGGCTTCACGAGTCGCCCCGATCATTTCCACGCCATATTTTTCCAGTACGCCTTCCCGGTCCAGGTCGAGGGCACAGTTCAGCGCGGTTTGCCCGCCCATAGTCGGCAACAAGGCTTGCGGGCGTTCTTTTTCAATAATCTTTTCCACAACCTGCCAATTGATTGGCTCGATATATACCGCGTCCGCAGTATCCGGGTCGGTCATGATCGTCGCCGGATTGGAATTGATCAGAATGACGCGATAGCCCTCCTCCTTAAGCGCCTTGCAGGCCTGGGCACCCGAATAGTCAAATTCACAGGCCTGTCCTATTACTATGGGTCCAGCGCCAATAATGAGTATCGATTTTATATCTTGTCTGCGAGGCATCAGGCGGCTCCGACTCGAGCAGCATGTGCTTCGATTAGCTTGAAAAAATGGTCGAACATCGGTGCAACATCGTGTGGCCCCGGGCTGGCTTCGGGATGCCCCTGGAAACTGAACGCCGGCTTGGTGCTGTGCTGCACCGCCTGCAGGCTGCCATCGAAAAGTGAGCGGTGGGTGGCTTTCAGATGATCGGGCAGACTAACCTCGTCAACTGCAAAACCGTGGTTTTGACTGGTGATCATGACGACGCCGCTTTGCAGGTCCTGTACCGGATGGTTGGCACCGTGGTGGCCAAATTTCATTTTCATGGTTTTCGCACCGCTGGCTAGCGCCAGTAACTGGTGGCCCAGGCAGATTCCAAATATGGGAATGTCGGTTTGCAGAATTCTGGCAATAGCTTCGATCGCGTAGTCGCAAGGCTCCGGGTCGCCCGGTCCATTAGACAGGAACACGCCATCTGGCTTCATCGCCAACACCTCTTCGGCCGGGGTTCTTGCCGGTACCACTGTGACACGCGCGCCACGCGCCACCAGCATGCGCAGAATATTGCGCTTGATTCCATAGTCATAGGCCACCACGTGAAAGCGCGCATCATCTTTATTGACATGACCCGATCCCAGCGACCAGACTGTTTCCGTCCACTGATATACCTTATCGGTAGTCACCACCTCGGCAAGATCCAGCCCGGCCAATCCACCGAAAGCCCTGGCCGACTCGAGAGCGGCATCGGCGTTGGCACCTTCACCAGCCATGATTGCGCCATTTTGCGCACCCAGTTCACGCAGCTTGCGCGTCAGTTT
>CAXBMV010000793.1:0-1628 GCA_963976575.1 uncultured Gammaproteobacteria bacterium
TGAGCGGCAAAATGCCCCTCATTAACTTTGTCCGTTTTATTGGGGGAAGCTCACATTACTAATTAAAAATAAGGGGACACAATACTAATTTCAGACAATGCTGAATTCTGTTTCAGCCCCTGGGAGTTTTTGAAATTAGTATTGTGTCCCCGAATTAAATATTGAGAGAGCTATATGAATGTATTATTTATCACCGCCGATCAGTGGCGTGGCGAATGCCTGTCGGCCCTGGGTCACCGCGTAAAAACGCCGAATCTGGATGCGCTTGCCGCCGATGGACTGTTGTTCAAAAGACACTATGCCCAGGCCACGCCCTGTTCACCCAGCCGTACCTCGCTGCATACCGGCATGTATTTGCAGAATCACCGTTGCGTGGTGAATGGCGCGCCGGTGGACAACCGCTTCAGCAACTGGGCGCTGGAAGTGAGGCGCGCCGGCTACGATCCGTCGCTGTTCGGTTATACCGATACCGCCACCGACCCGCGCGGGCTGGACCCGCAGGACCCGCGGCTGACGCATTACAGCGAACCACTGCCGGGGCTGGGTTATCACACGCCGATGCGCAGCGACGTCACCGTCGACTGGGTGAATTATCTGAAGGCACGCGGCTATTCGATTCCGAAGAAGCAGTGGGACCTGTATGGCGACCGCATAGACGGCATCGACTGGGGCGAGGGTGGCGACCACCCGTTACCACTGGAAATCAAGGCCGATGATCACGAAACCCATTACATGGTGGACAGGTGCATCGACTGGATCCACGGGCAGGACAAGCCCTGGGTGACGCATTTATCGCTGTTGCGCCCGCATCCGCCTTTTGTCGCGCCCGAGCCATACAACCGGCTTTACGATCCTGCCGACCTCGACGAGCCGATGCGCAGCGAGACGCCGGAAATGGAATCGGAACAGCACCCGCTGCTGGATTACTTTATCAACCACAGCAAATACCGCGCCGCCGATGAGCCGCGCAAGACGCAGCAACTGAAGGCCAGCTACTACGGCCTGATGAGCGAAGTCGACGATAACCTCGGGCGCCTGTTCGAGCATTTGAAAGCCAACGGCCAGTGGGATTCGACGCTGATTATTTTCACTTCCGACCACGGCGAGCAAATGGGCGATCACTGGCTGATGTTCAAGCTGGGCTACTTCGATCAGTCTTACCATATCCCGTTGATTATTCGCGACCCGCGTAAGAGCGCAGACGCCAGCCGTGGTCGCCAGATCGAAGCCTTCACCGAAAACGTGGACATCATGCCGACCATGCTGGAGTGGCTGGATATCGATATTCCCTCGCAGTGCGACGGCTTTTCGCTGATGCCAGCGATCAACAAGGGTGCGGTGGCACCCGGATGGCGTCAGCAGGTGCACTGGGAATGCGATTTCCGTGACGTGCGTGACCCGGCGCTGGAGGATTATCTCGGCGTCAGCCTGCATCAGTGTGCGCTCTCGGTGATCCGCGACCAGCGCTACAAGTACGTGCATTTCAGCGCCTTGCCGCCGCTATTCTTCGACCTGCACAAGGACCCCGGCGAATTTACCAACCAGGCCGAAAACCCCGAATACCAGTCGCTGGTACTCAGCTATGCGCAGAAAATGCTGTCCTGGAAAATGAATCACTGCGATCGCGG
>CAXBMV010000794.1:0-1617 GCA_963976575.1 uncultured Gammaproteobacteria bacterium
TCGAACTAACCCGATGGCAACATGTTGCTGGGCCCCTCCGGGGTGAAAAATTTCTGGTTGTGTTGCGGTTCACAGGTAGGCATTGCCTGGGGCCCGGGAGCCGGTAAATATCTGGCGCAGTGGATGCTCAAAGGCGCTGCCGATGTATCCATGCGCAGCTTCGATCCGCGTCGCTTCGGCGCGCGTATCGATGACTCATACCGTATCGACAAGGCGAAGGAAGATTACCTGTTGCGCCACGAAATTCCCTACCCGCATCTGGATCGCCCGGCGCTGCGCCCATCGCATTCGAAAACAACACCGCTATACGAATTGCTCAAGGAAAAGGGCGCGGTCTACGAAGATGTCTATGGCTGGGAGCGACCTTACTGGTACGCCATCGATGGCGTGAAGCGCCGGCATATCGAGAGTTTCCGTCGCAGTCCTCAGTTCGACATCATCGGCAGGGAAGTAAGCGGCCTGCGCGCGCACGCAGGCATCGCCGACCTGAGCGCCTTCGCCAAGATCGAAATCCGCGGAAGCGATGCGCGGCGATTCCTCGAGCGGGTTAGTTCCAACAAGTTGCCGCAAAATACCGGCAGTGTATCGCTGACTTACCTGATCATGCCTAACGGTCGTATCGAAGGCGAAACCACGATCGTGAAGCTAGGCGAGAATCACTACTACCTGGTCTACGCCGCGCTGCGCGAGGCGGCCTTATTGAACTGGTTGCAGGAAGAAGTGAATGATGAAGAAATCGAGTTCAACAACGTCTCCGAAGACTATGCTGTGATCATGCTGGCCGGTCCGGCATCGCGGCGCATACTCGCAGAGTGTTGCTCAGTGGCGCTGGATAATGCCAGCTTTCGCTGGCTGTCAGCGCAGACCATCGAGGTTGCAGGCGTGGCCGGGGTACGCGCGCTGAGAGTAACTTACACTGGCGAGCTCGGCTGGGAATTGCATGTGCCAATGGCCGGCATGGCGGTGGTTTACCAGGCGTTGATGTCGACGTCGCAAAGCGATTCCATAGTCCACATCGGTTCCGCCTGCCTGAATTCGATACGCATGGAAAAGGCATACCGCTCGGGATCCGAAATCACCAACGAGGTCACCATAGCCGAGGCCGATGTCGCGCGCTTCTCGCGCAGCGAAGGTTTTCAGGGTGCACAAACAAGTCTGCAGACGGCCAGTCGCTGGGTACTTGTCTATCTGCAGCTGGATGAAGCCGCGGACGATCAGGTAGCCTGCGATCCGCTGGGTTCTGAATCGGTCTGGTACCAGGGCAAAGCGGTCGGTCAGGTATCTTCGGGTGGCTACGGCTACGATCAGGGCCGTTATCTTGCCTTTGCTTATATCAAGCCGGCGTTGAACCGCGTCGGTAACGAGTTCGAGATACTGGTAATGGGTGAGCCGAGACGCGCGCATATCGTTGAGCAATGCGTTTACGATCCGCAAAACCTCCGTCCCAGGGCCGACGACTAGATTTACCCCTTGTCCATGGCGACTCGCGCTTGACGGCAATAGAATTCAGATTCGCGACTGGCGAGGGTGGTTTCGCAGGGTGTCGCGCAGCAAGGACGCTGCGCGCAAGCCCCCAGGGAAGGGTTCACGGCGTCCCTGCAAAGCCATTACCGGGTG
>CAXBMV010000795.1:0-1612 GCA_963976575.1 uncultured Gammaproteobacteria bacterium
ATTTCTTTCAAATCCTGACACTGCTTCTCTGATACCTGCAGTTTGTCCTTGGCGTGATCACGAATGTATTTGACTGCGGCTTTAGCGGCCAGACGACCTTCGGTGAAAGAACCCGATGAGAAGGCGTGAGCGGTTCCACCGATGGCATCACCGGCACCAAACAGGCCTTCGACGGTCATCATGCGGTTATAACCCCAGTAATACTCGTCCGGTGATAAATCTTCCGGTCCACTGGCCCAGGCACCCGAACAGGTAGCGTGAGAACCCATGACATAAGGCTCCGAGGTAGTCAGTTCAGGATTGGTGTACTTGGGATCGATATCCTGCGAAGCCCAAACCACGGCCTGGCCCACCGTCATGCCAAGAAAGTTTTCCCAGCCGATGGTTTCCAGATGTGGATCCTGGAAAGCCTCCTTGGTGACCATGTGAATCGGACCGCGACCAGCTTTTACTTCTTCGATGAAAGCATGGTTACGCAGACAGGTCGGCGTCGGATGGTGATCGATATAATCACCTACCATCGCCTTGGTATGCTCATACCACTTGGATTCGTACTCATCGCCGTAGGCATTTTGTGTATAGGTCTTCAGGTGCAGAAAATAAGCACCGACCGGGCCATAGCCGTCTTTGAAGCGGCACAGCACAATGCGGTTTTCCATCTGTGTCATCTTCGCACCGACCTGTAAAGGCAATGCGTAAGCCGACGCGCTACTCCAGGGTGCGTACCAGGTACGGCCCATGCCTTCACCGACAGAGCGCGGCTTGAAGATATGCGAAGCACCACCGGCACCGACGATAACCGCCTTGGCCTTGAACACGTGGAAGTCACCGGTACGGACGTTAAATCCAACCGCGCCACCGATAGCATTTTCCCTGCTCTCATCCATCAGCAGGTGAGTAATCATGATGCGGTTATAAATTTTGTCGGCTGACTTGCGCGCGGCCTCGGCAACAATCGGCTTGTAGCTTTCGCCGTGGATCATGATTTGCCATTTACCTTCGCGCTGGTAGCGTCCGGTCTTCGGGTCGCGCATCAGCGGCAGGCCCCATTCTTCAAACTTGTGTACCGTGGAATCGACGTGGCGCGCCATATCGTAAGCCAGATCTTCGCGCACCATACCCATCAAGTCGTTGCGCGCGTAACGCACATGGTCTTCGGGCTGGTTTTCGTCCCACTGCATACCCATGTAGCAGTTGATTGCGTACAAACCCTGCGCAACCGCACCACTTCGATCAATATTGGCTTTCTCGGCAACGACGATCCTCAGATCGCGCCCCCAGTAACGAGCTTCATAAGCAGCACCGGTTCCACCCATGCCACCGCCGACGACGAGGATATCGCATTCTTCAAAAACTGTATTATTGTGGCCCACTAGTAATATACCCCTTGCTTGAACTTGTCTTTTGCCATGACAGGCAACCCTCTTTCGATATTCAATGCATCCGGTTCGTGACAGAGCAATTGTGAGTTCAAGTCCTCTTCACTGGGTACTTCCAGATTGGCGACTACATCTATAGCCTCACCCCAGGGTTTGGTCGTAATCGGCGATTCGAATTCTTTCTCGCGACCATCGCGGAATTTAATCTTCCAGGAAATTGTGCCTTTTTCTTC
>CAXBMV010000796.1:0-1607 GCA_963976575.1 uncultured Gammaproteobacteria bacterium
TTATTGTCAGAATTCGTCGAATCACGCCGACTATCATGAGCTGCTGTTGGGTGGTCATTTACCCATTGTTCGCGGTTACTGCCCGCGAGGCGACTAATGGTTCAAATTAGGCGCAGGTCAATTGATCGATTTAATCAATCTTATAAACACTAAATAGAGTTTGAAATATTTGCTAGCATCCAGGTTTTAGTCTTCTTTTTGAGTTTTCCGCAAGACAGAAATAGCCGATACATTCTTAGCAGGAGCTTGTTCCGATGATTTAACAATGCGATCACAATCCATCAGGATACGTTGCGCCGGTGCATCAAGATCGTCGAACTGGCCATTTCGCACTGCCCATGAGAATAGCCAGAAAATCAGCCCGAGTAGTATTAGAGAAATCGGAATCAGCAGGTAAAGAACTTCCATCAGCGCCTCAGTCGCAATGCGTTTGCCACTACCAGTAGCGAACTGGTCGACATGCCAATTGCAGCCAGCCAGGGTGCCACCAATCCAATCGCAGCGGCCGGGATTGCGCAGCTATTGTAAAGCAATGCCCAGGTCAGGTTCTGGCGTATTACGCTGCGGGTTTTAGTCGCACTGTCAATCAATTCGCTTATATCATTCAAGCGCTCCGAAAGCATAACCACATCGGAGCTGGTTTTGGCGAGGGCGCTGGCAGCGGCCATAGCCACGGAAACATCGGCCTGCGCCAATACCGGAGCATCGTTGATACCGTCACCCACCATCAGCACAATTTCTCCGGCAAGCTGGAAATCTCTTACCTGCTGCATTTTCTGCCGTGGCGACATTTGCGCGCAATAGTGATCAAACCCTAATTCCGCCGACACGCCTGCGACCACCGATGCGCGGTCACCGCTAAGCAGGCTGAGCTTGTACCCCGAGGTATGTAGTTTATGCAACAGTGCAGCAGCATCCTTGCGCAATGCGTCGCGAAAGCCGAATACCGCCATTAGCTGTTGCTCGCTGGCCAGGAACACCAACGACAGTTCAGCGTCATTAAAGCGTTGCATCCATTCTGCCGGCGCCGTCAGGCCGGTGCTGGAGAGAATGAAGTCGATACTTCCGACATAGTATTTTTGCCGGTTTACCCTTCCGCATATGCCGAGTCCGGGAAAGTTACTCAGCTCCCTAGCAGTCAGGCCAATGACGTCACCGGATTCGCGTAACAAGGCCTTCGCCAGTGGGTGTTCCGAATGTCGCTCCAGTGCGGCAGCAATGCGAATACAATCGCCGCGCTGCATGTCTTCTGCGCAGACCAGCTCTAACAGTTCGGGCCGGGCCAGTGTCAGAGTGCCGGTTTTATCGAAAACAATGCGTTTCACCAATGGCAGGGTTTCAAGAACGCTACCTCGCCTGATGAGCAAGCCCTGACGTTGCAGTTTCCCCATCACCGCGCTAATCGATGCCGGCGTCGCCAGCGATAGTGCGCAGGGACAACCGACAATCAGACTGGCCAGTGTAATTTCAAACCAGCGCTCGGGGTCATAGTGCCACCAGACCAGCGCGACTACCGACACTATCATCAACACTGCGACAACAAACCTGGCAGCTATGCGATCCGCCAGACCGGCAAACTCCGGTTTTTCGGTTTGCGCATCTTCTAT
>CAXBMV010000797.1:0-1605 GCA_963976575.1 uncultured Gammaproteobacteria bacterium
TTTCTACTGGTAACCAGGAAGTGCAGGCGATCCAGCCCACTGCTACCGATCATGGTCGCATCGCCGCGCTGAACATGGCCGGGCAGGGTGACGAACACCAGGGTACGCTGAACATGAACATCCTCGACACCCTGGGATTGATTTCCTGTTCTTTCGGGTTATGGATGGGCGTAGACGGCGGCGACCAGGCCGAACTGTATAACGCGGATGAATTTCACTATATCAACCTGCAATTCGAGGGCGATATTCTGGTTGGTGCCAGCAGTGTCGGTAAAACCCAGCACATCGGCGTGTTGCGTGGAATGATCGATCCCGCATCGAGCTGGGTGAATGGAAGCAGCGACTGATGCAGGACCCGACTCTGATCATGGAAGCTTACATGGCCTCAACCCAGGAACTGGGATACGCATAGTCCGCGTTGTATGAAAATGTATCTCGAATTATATGCTTCACTAATGAAGTATTTGCCGCCGGGCCCAACCCGCTTTCGGCGCGAAGTTGATGCCGACGAGGAGCAAATCCTGGCCCAGTTGATCAAGCGCTATCACATCAGCGAAGCGGAAGCCCATATCGTGCTGGTGAACGGTCATTTCGTTTGCGGTGAAGATAGAAACCACCATCGCCTTCAGGCAGGTGACGTGGTATCCATCTGGCCACCGGTGGCGGGTGGCTAAATCCAACGATACAGCTGCTGCGGCGATGTCATCCGAAGTCAGTTACCAGATGGGCTATCGCGCCGGTGAATTCGGCAAGGTACTCTGCGGCCCCTTCAGTGGCAATAATTCCAGCTTTGCAAGCGAGGCTCTGGGCAGTGACCGCTGGCAGGTGAAGCACAGGACTTCGGCGTTTTACGTCGATATCCGCGTCAACGAACTTCCCGATCGCGAGCTCGGCCTGTTCCGCCTGCCGGTACTACAGGTCGATTTCGAATTGCGCGCCGACGACGGCGAGGCCGGTAAGGCCTTTTTCCATCGCTTTCATCAGTATTTTCACAAGGGTGGCGGATGAATAACGCAGACAAGGAGCGCTACAGTCGTCAGATTCGGCTCGCGCAGATCGGTGAAAGCGGGCAGCAGGCGATTCTCGATGCCAGCGCCTTAATCATCGGGGTCGGTGGCCTGGGTTCACCGGCGGCGATGTATCTCGCCGCGGCCGGTATAGGCAAGTTGATACTGAATGACTTCGATATAGTTGAAACATCCAACCTGCAGCGCCAGATTATCCATCGGCAGGCATCGGTGGGCGAGCACAAGGTTGAATCGGGCAGGCAGACCATTGCCGAGTTGAATCCGCAATGCCAGGTTGAAACCATTATCTACCAGCTCGAAGGGGAAGAGTTGAAGCAGGCCATAGCTTCGGTGGATATCGTACTCGACTGCAGCGACAATTTTCCTACCCGCTTCGAGGTGAATCGCTACTGCGTTGAAACCGGGACTGCACTGGTTAGCGGTGCGGCGATACGGCTCGAAGGGCAAATCCTGAATTACCAGCCCGCATTCAAGGGCTCCTGCTATCAGTGCCTTTATTCACAGGTATACGAAAATGCCGAGTCCTGCGAACTCGAAGGCGTACTCGGGCCGGTGGTCGGCGTCATCGGAACCCTGC
>CAXBMV010000798.1:0-1604 GCA_963976575.1 uncultured Gammaproteobacteria bacterium
TTCCTCGAGGTATTCCAGATGCCCGTGTGCGTGGCCGGTTTCACCTTCTGCTGTCGAACGGAAAACGGCAGAAACATCGTTAAAACCTTCTACGTCGGCTTTCGCGGCGAAATACAGGTAACGTCGATTTGCCTGTGATTCACCAGAGAATGCGTCTTTCAGGTTTTGCTCGGTTTTAGATCCTTTCAGGGACATATTGCCTCCAGAGGTAATTGTTGAATGTGTCTTAGAGAAGATTTTCTCGGCGCCAATAGTAGCAATTCGAAAACATAAAGGAAGTTAATTTTACTTATAAAATTTATAGCATGGAGCTATGAGCTGTCTCTTTCGAGAAAAAGAAAGCCACGCGTCGCGTGGCTTCAGATGTTACTGCTGACCGGACCGGCTAATGCCTGTGGTAATGCCGTAGCTTGTGCTCATCCGGATTGCTCAGATATAAATCCCTGTTTTGCTCCGATTCAAAATAAATGACCAGGCTATCCTGCTCATCGTTTTCGATCACGTAGGGCATGTCGACTAACTGCTCCAGCGATTTGCCGGTTATGGGGTCGGTTGTTTCGATGCGATATGTCATATATCCCCCGTTTCTGCTTGATAGCAACCTCTACTTATATCCGTAAAAAAGGCTGCTGAAAAGCAGTATTTTAGCACAATAGCAGATTAATTATTTTTCCAGCTACGAATCAAAAGATTACCCAATCATGCTGATAATCAGGTTAAAATGCACCGATTAAACCACTGATTAAATAGAATTTTACAGGTAAATATGAAGAATTATGACGTTTATGCGATCGGTAATGCCCTGGTCGATATCGAATACCATGCCAGCGAAGCCAACCTCAAACAACTGGGTATCGATAAGGGTGTAATGACGTTGATCGATCAGCAGCGCCAGCACGAGTTGATGCAGCAACTGGGTGATACTCACGAAAAGATGGCCTGTGGCGGCTCGGCAGCCAACAGTATTATCGCGTTGGCCCAGATGGGGGCCAGTACGCATTTTGATTGTCGTGTCTCCAATGACCAGAGCGGCGAGTTTTATGCGCGTGATTTACATGATTCCGGTGTCCATTCGATGCTTAAGGAAAAGCAGTTAGTCGATGGTGTCACTGGCAAATGCCTGGTTTTTGTCACCCCCGACGCGGACAGGACGATGAATACCTTTCTTGGTGTCAGTGCTGAACTCGACGATAGCGACATAGATCGGGAGGCATTAAAGCAATCCCGTTACCTCTACATAGAAGGTTATCTCGCCAGCGGTGACAGCACCCGTGACGCAGCGGTCGCAGCGCGCAAAATCGCCGAACAGGAAGGCATCACCACGGCGCTGACCCTGTCGGATCCAAACATGATCAAGTTTTTCCGTGACGGCATAGAGGTCATGATCGGTGATGGTGTAGATTTGCTGTTTGCTAACCAGGAAGAAGCCTGCGCACTCGCGGGATGTGAAGATTTAGGCGGCGCTATCGAGGCGCTTAAGAAAATAGCCGGACGTTTTGCTATTACCCGTGGGCCCGAGGGGGCCACGCTTTACGATGGAGAAAAGCTGATCGAAATCAAGGCGCATCCGGTTAAGGCGATCGATACTCTGGGTGCTGGCGATA
>CAXBMV010000799.1:0-1594 GCA_963976575.1 uncultured Gammaproteobacteria bacterium
CGTACGTGTGACAATTTCACCGGTGACCGCACCCCCACGTGGAATATCGTTCATATCCGCATCGACAACCCTTAAGTCGACCAGTGCGGTCGGCTTACCGGTAATACAGCGCCTGGCTATGGACACTTCATCAGTAGTAACTTCATCGATACCAGAGAGGTTGGCGACCGTGACAAACGGGCATGTTTCGGACATTCCATAGGCAGCAAAGGCGCTGATGCCTTTCTCGGCTGCCGCCAGGGCAAGACCTTTGGATAGTGCCGCCCCGCCGATAATGACCTTCCAGTTCGACAGGTCAATTTGCTCGACTTCGGGCGCGGTCAATAACATCTGTAATATTGTGGGCACACAGTGAGAGAAAGTGACATCCTCGCTTTGTATCAACTCAAGCAGCCGAGCCGGTTCATAGCGACCGGGATAAACCTGTTTCACACCCATCAGCGTAGCAGCGTATGGGAGACCCCAGGCGTGGACATGAAACATCGGCGTGATCGGCATGTAAACGTCGCCGCGGTGAAAACGATTGTTGTTGTCAGCCGAACCCAGTCCCGTGATCAGTGCCAGCGTATGTAATACCAGTTGGCGGTGACTGAAAAATACACCCTTGGGATCACCGGTGGTACCGGTGGTATAAAAGGTGGTTGCCGGCGTATTTTCGTCAAAATCAACAAACTCGAATTCACCGCCCGAGGTTTCAAGCATCGATTCGTATTCGATCGTGCAACTCTCAGGCAGATCGAAGTCGTTCTCCTCGCTGAGGTAAACCAGTTTCACTGGCCGTTCGAACCGGCCTTTGATTTGATCGATGAGCGCAATAAAGTCGGCATGCACGAGAATGACATCGTCTTCGGCATGATTAATGGTATAGAGGATTTGCTCGGGAGAGAGCCTTACGTTGATGGTATGTAATGTTGCAGCCATCATGGGTATGGCAAAAAAGCATTCCAGATAGCGATGATTATCCCAGTCCATGACCGCGACGGTGTCACCGGCTTCAACGCCAAGCGCCTCCAGGCCACTGGCCAACTTGCCAATGCGCGAGTACAGCGTCGCGTAGTCATAACGCATCCCGCTAGCGCTAACGATTTCCTGATCAGGATTGCAGCGCAGCGGTGTATGCCAGAGGTGCTTTACCAGTAGCGGATAGCTATAGGCCGAAGTTGCGTGTGTTTCGATCAATACTGGATACCTGTTTCATATAATCCGGCTAGCTTATAATTAAACGGCTAATCAGGCGACCAGGCAGGTCGCCGGATTAGTCATCAAATATCGGTGAATCTCAGGCAAACCACCAACGCTCTGCGCATTTGTCGCCATCATTCTCCCAGTTGGCCGCAATTTTTTCGTCATGCATGACGTTTTTACCAATAGCTCCCAGAATATTGGCAAACATCGGGATAATCGCGCCACCATGATCCGAGACCAACTGCTGAGCCTCAGCATACATTTGTCCGCGTTTGGTGTTGTCCAGTTCTGCCCTTGCAGCCACCACAATCTCGTTAAAGCGGTCAACTCCGGGCCCACTCACCCAGGCCGTATCGTTCCACTCGGTATCTCTCACGTAGGCCGAAGAAAACATCCAGTCTTCGGTGGG
>CAXBMV010000800.1:0-1590 GCA_963976575.1 uncultured Gammaproteobacteria bacterium
CACCAACCAGTCAGCGCTGTCGAGTTTTTCACGCAGCTCCCAGTCGTCTATGGTCCAGATATCCTTGGCATGCGCCGAAATACTCCAGCGGCGTTGCGAAACCAGACTGGCGTAATAGCTAACCGATGCCGGGGTATGCATGAAGTGATTGTAATAATGGATTACCGTCGTCGGGGTTTCATCGGCCATTACCAGTGCCTGACCAAAACGGCGTATGCGATTGAGGCTGAAATCGCGTTTCAGATCGCGTAAAAACTGCCTGCGCGCCGCGGGGTAGCCCTCCAGCCTGCGCATACGCCACCAGGCGCTCAATACCCGCCAGGGTTGCTGGTGAAGATATTCCGGCAGGTAGTGAACCTCGGCCTTGATCTCGCCATGTATCGGGTGGCTGGCAGGATCGTAGGGGTGGCGCAGCGAAAAAATACAGAGCTGGAATCCGCGCAGTTCCAGCGCACGAACTTCCTGCGCGATAAAGGTTTCCGACAGGCGCGGATAACCTTTGAGTACGATTGCAAGCGTGGCTGGCATAACTGAATTTGATATAAATCGAGTGATGCGCGATAGTACACCGGCAGTCCATGCCGGGCCAGTGACGAATCGGTCAGCCTGACCCGGCAAGCCAGAAAAAATCACAATAATCAAAACTCGAGTGTTGATGGAATCGTCGCTATACAAGTACATCTTAATCCATAGCAAGAAAGACCAGCTGCTGCTGATCCTTCTGTCGGTAATCTCCTTACCGTTGGTGTACATAACCCTCGAACTTCCCAAGAAAATTATCAACCTGCTCGAGGGCATGGAGATTCCAGCCGGTTTCCTTGGATTTGAATTCGACCGCTTTACTTTCCTGTTACTGCTCAGTTTCACCTTCCTCATGACCGTACTGGTCAGTGGCGGCCTCAAGTATTTCCTTAATGTCTATCGTGGCGCTCTTGGGGAACGACTGCTGCGTCGCTTCCGCTACGAACTATACGAGCATGTTCTGCGCTTCCCGCTGCCGCATTTCAAGCGCGTCTCGCAGGGTGAAATCATTCCGATGATCACCGCGGAAACCGAACCTTTGGGCGAGTTCATAGGTGAGTCTTTTTCGCTACCGGTATTCCAGGGCGGCATCCTGCTGACTTATCTGGTTTTCATATTCCAGCAGGACTTGTTTCTCGGCCTCGCTGCGATTTCGCTCTATCCATTCCAGATTTATGTGATTCCGAGGCTGCAGAAACGCGTCAACCTGCTCAACAAGGAACGCGTTGCCCAGGTGCGCAATCTCTCCGGACGCATCGGCGAAACCGTCTCTGCCATCGCCGATGTTCACGCCAACGATACCAGCCACTACGAGCGCGCCCATATCAGCCAGCGTCTCGGGCGCATTTACCTGATCCGCTTTGGCGTATACCGACGCAAGTTTCTGATCAAGTTTCTGAATAATTTCATTGCCCAGCTAACCCCCTTCTTCTTTTACTCGGTAGGCGGTTATTTCGTGCTTCGCGGGGACTTGTCGATTGGCGCCATGGTCGCGGTACTGGTGGCCTACAAAGATCTGTCGGGGCCCTGGAAAGAGTTACTCGGCTATTACCAGAAGCGCGAGGACGT
>CAXBMV010000801.1:0-1571 GCA_963976575.1 uncultured Gammaproteobacteria bacterium
GGGCGCAAAGGCTGGAAGGTGCTCAATCTCGATAGCCTGCCTGCGGCCGGCTACGGCTCCACTTCGGGTTCCTGCGCCATTATCCGCCCCTATTACTCAACGCTGGATGGCTCGGCTATGGCCTACGAGTCACATTTTTACTGGAAGCAATGGGCAGAGTTTCTCGGCGGCGCGGATATCGACGAACGCGGTCTGGCCTTGTATCACAATGTCGGTGCGCTGGTGATGAAAACCGAACTGAATCAGTATCTGAAACCCTCCATGGCGATGATGGATGAACTGGATTCGCCTTATAGCGAGTTAAGCCCCGAACAGATAATAGAAAAATTACCGGTGTGGAATACCAAATCCTATTTTCCGGTGAAACGCCCCGACGACCCGGAGTTCGGTGTGGCGAACGAGACATCTTTAAGCGGCGCGGTGTTATTCCATGCTGCCGGTTATATTTCAGACCCGCAGCTGGCCACGCACAACATCATGCGTGCCGCCGAGAAGGCAGGTGGCGAGTTTCGCTACAATTCCCGCGTCGTCGAAATTCGTCGCGAGCAAGGTCGGGTTAGTGGGGTCATACTGGAAGACGGTGAGCAGATAGACTCGCCTGTGTTGCTCAACGCTGCCGGTCCGCATTCCTCCAAGGTCAATCAAATGGCCGACGTGGAAAAACACATGAAGGTAAAAACCCGTGCGCTGCGCCAGGAAGTAGCGCATGTACCTCTGCCGCCCGGATATAAGCAGGATACTGCCTGCGTTACTTCGGACAGCGACATCGGCGTGTATACGCGGCCGGAACAGGACAGCCTGTTGATCGGCAGCGAAGACCCGCCGGTGGACAAGCACGAGTGGGTAGACCCGGACGACTACGACCGCGACTTCAGCGAACAATGGACGGTACAGGTGTTGCGCGTCTGTCAACGCGTGCCCGAACTGGAAGTGCCCAACAAGATGGGTGGCGTGGTGGATCTCTACGATGTTACCGACGACTGGATTCCGATTTACGATAAATCGGACCTGCCCGGGTTTTACATGGCCATAGGCACCAGCGGTAATCAGTTCAAGAATGCACCTATCGCCGGAGAACTGATGGCCAATATCATCGAGGCCAGCGAGGCGGGCAACGACCAGGACGTCAATCCGATCGATCTGCATTTGAAACATATCGATCGCAAAGTGGGCAGCGGTTTTTATTCACGGCTGCGCGAAATCAATCAGGACAGCAGTTTCTCGGTATTGGGGTAAAGCAAATGCGGACACATGCGCAAGTAGTTGTTATCGGTGGTGGTGTGGTTGGCTGTAGCGTCATCTATCATTTGACCAAACTGGGCATGAAAGACGTGCTCCTGATCGAACGCTCCGAACTGACTTCGGGTTCAACCTGGCACGCCGCCGGTGGATTTCATACCTTGAATGCCGATACCAATATGGCCGCGTTGCAGGGCTATACGATACGTCTGTACCGCGAGCTCGAGGAAATTACCGGCCAGTCCTGCAGCCTGCACCTGACCGGCGGCGTGATGATGGCCGACACGCCGGAACGCATGGATTTCCTCCGCCTCGTGCATGCCAAGGGCCGC
>CAXBMV010000802.1:0-1560 GCA_963976575.1 uncultured Gammaproteobacteria bacterium
AAAGTAGTCCACGGCGGTTTCACTGAGCAGGTACACTTCGTTGATTCCGCTGTCGCGAGCTCGCTGTATCAGGAAATCTACCATCAGCCGGCCCCGCCCCTGCGAACGACTCGCAGCATCGACCACAACGGAGCGCAACAAGGCGCTATCCCCAGCGGGTTCGAGACCGCCTGCGGCTAGCAATTGCTGGTTTTCAAAATAGCCATAAAAATGGGCCAGCTGTTGCTCACAGTCCTGCCAGGGTAAATGGTTTTCACGCAACAGCTGCTGCAACTGCTCGAGGTGACTGTGGGTAAGCGCTACCGGGTCCTGTGGTTGCATCGCGGACTTCGGACCTCAATCACCATCCAGCGTTTCAACACGAATACGGTGCACCTTACCGTGGATCGCGTCTAGCCTGGTCATGGCAGCAATGGCATCGTCCATTTGCTGTTCGCGGATTTTCTGCGTCAACATAATAATCGTTGCCTGGGTTACCCCGGTTTCGGGCTCCTTCTGCAGTATCGCTTCGATCGAAATCTGATTGTCACCCATGATGCGGGTGATTTCAGCCATTACCCCGGGCCTGTCATCTACCCGCATACGCAGGTAATAGGCGGTGATTACCCGGCTAATCGGCAGGATCGGGATATCGGCTATCTGGTCGGGCTGGAATGCCAGGTGTGGCACCCGGTTCTGCGCGTCGGTGGTGATAGTTCGGGCCACATCGATAATATCGGCGATGACCGCTGAGGCGGTAGGATCGGCACCGGCACCGGCACCATAGTAGAGTGAAGGGCCGAGTTTATCCGCCTGTACCAGTACCGCGTTCATCACCCCGTCGACATTGGCAATGAGGCGCTTTTGCGGAATCAAAGTCGGGTGCACGCGCATTTCTATGCCCTCGGGGGTACGTCGCGCCATACCCAGGTGCTTGATGCGATAACCCAGTTGACCGGCGTATACCACGTCCTCGGTGGATATGTCCTCGATGCCTTCTGTATATACCGCGTCAAACTGCAAGGGTATGCCGAAGGCGATCGACGACAGGATGCAAAGCTTGTGGGCCGCGTCGATGCCACCAACGTCGAAACTTGGATCGGCCTCGGCGTAACCCAGTTGCTGCGCCTCGCGCAAGACGTCTTCAAAATCGCGTCCCTTGTCGCGCATTTCGGTGAGGATAAAGTTGCCGGTACCGTTGATAATTCCCGCCACCCACTCGATATGGTTGGCGCTAAGCCCCTCGCGTATCGACTTGATAATCGGGATACCGCCGGCTACCGCCGCCTCGAATACCACATTCACGCCCTTCACCTGGGCCGCGGCAAATATCTCGTTGCCGTGATGCGCAATCAACGCCTTGTTCGCGGTAACCACGTGTTTGCCGTTGGCGATTGCCTGCATGACCAGCTCTCTGGCCGGGTCAATTCCACCGATCAACTCGATGACGATATCAACGTCGGGATTATTGACCACCTCGAAAGGATCCGCGCTGAGTTTTATATCACCGCTGCCGGCCGGCATACCACTGGCGATTGAACGCCTCGAGGCCTGGATTATCTCGATACTACGCCCTGCCCG
>CAXBMV010000803.1:0-1552 GCA_963976575.1 uncultured Gammaproteobacteria bacterium
CATACAGGACTATCTATGAACGCCAATAGCAAACCCCCGATTTCGCCGCATCTGCAAATTTATCGATTACCACTGAGTGCGCTGTTATCGATTACTCACCGAATAACCGGTGTAGTTCTCGCCTTCGGTGCCGTTTTACTGGTCTTGCTGCTTGCCTCTGCAGCCGATGGAGCAAAAAGCTATGCCGGCTTTATCCCGCATTTGCAAAGCTGGTATGGACAGCTGATGCTGCTGGGTATCGTATTTTCACTCTATCTGCATTTTTGTAACGGTATCCGCCACCTGTTCTGGGATGTCGGCAAGGGTTTTGAGCTGGAGACCGTGGATTTGACGGCGAAGCTGGCCATCGGCATTGCCATTCTTCTCACCATAGCAACCTGGTTGGTTGCGGCAGCGAGGTAAGGTTATGGACGACTTGAGAACACCGCTATCACGGGTTAAGGGGCTGGGTTCGGCGAAGGACGGTACTACGCACTTCTGGCGACAACGGCTGACTGCGCTGCTGTTGATTCCTCTGGTACTCTGGTTTGGCTTCAGCATCGCTGCTTTGCCGGTAGACCATGCCACCCTGGTTAGCTGGATACAGCAACCACTGGTAACCCTGGCGCTGGTGCTGCTGGTGATCACCACTTTCTATCACGCGCAGCTGGGTTTGCAAATTGTCATAGAAGACTATGTCTCGTCGCATTCTATACGCATGCTGGCGCTTTTGATTACCAATCTTCTGTGTTTGTTGTTCGGTACCGTGGGTGTGATTTCGGTGTTGAAAATTTCTTTTGGGGCTTGAGATGGCGAAGGAATATAAAATTATCGATCATGCTTATGATGTCGTTATTGTCGGTGCCGGTGGTGCCGGGTTACGCGCCACACTGGGCATGGCGGCTGCGGGGCTGTCGACTGCCTGCATCACCAAGGTGTTTCCGACGCGCAGCCATACGGTGGCGGCACAGGGCGGTATGAGTGCCTCGCTGGGCAACATGGGGCCGGATACCTGGCAATGGCATATGTACGATACGGTGAAAGGTTCCGACTGGCTCGGCGACCAGGACGCGATCGAATACATGTGTCGCGAAGCGGTACCCGCAGTCATAGAACTGGAGCATTACGGCGTACCCTTTTCGCGCACAGAAGAGGGAAAGATTTATCAGCGCCCGTTCGGCGGTATGACCACCAACTTCGGTGAAGGCACCGCGCAACGTACCTGTGCGGCAGCAGATCGTACTGGTCATGCCATATTGCATACGCTTTACCAGCAGTCGCTGAAGCACCGCGCCGAATTTTACATCGAGTATTTCGCCATCGATCTGATCATGGATGAGGGAGTCTGTCGCGGCGTAATGGCCTGGGATCTGGCTACCGGTGAGTTGCATCGTTTTCGTGCGCATAGTGTGGTGCTGGCTACGGGTGGCTGCGGGCGCGCCTATTTCTCCGCCACTTCGGCGCATACCTGTACCGGTGATGGCAGTGCCATGGTGGTCCGTGCCGGCTTGCCGTTGCAGGATATGGAATTTGTACAATTCCATCCCACCGGTATTTACGGGGCTGGTGTATT
>CAXBMV010000804.1:0-1548 GCA_963976575.1 uncultured Gammaproteobacteria bacterium
GTCAATCCGCAATTTGTCGATCTCGATTCTGTCCCTGCCGACTATGTCGCAAAGGAAAAGGCGATTTTGATTGCCCAGGCAGAGTCCAGCGGTAAACCTGCCGAAATCATCGAAAAAATGATCGAAGGTCGCTTGAACAAGTTTCTCGCCGAGGTGACCCTGCTGGGTCAGCCATTCGTCAAGGATCAGGATCAAACCGTGGCCAGCTTGTTGAGCAATGCCAAAGCTTCTATTTCTACTTTCATTCGCTACGAAGTGGGTGAAGGTATAGATAAGAAAGTGGAGGATTTTGCCGCCGAAGTAGCATCCCAGCTAAACGGCTAATCTTGAAAAGCCGCGTTTAACGCGGCTTTTTTTTGCTTGTGATATATTGCGCCGGGCGTAGCCGGTAAGGTAGCGATGGTCGATATTAAATACAGACGCATACTCGTCAAACTCAGCGGCGAGGCACTGATGGGCACACAGACATCGGGCATCGAACCGGCCATGATTGATAAGCTGGCTGCAGAACTGTCTGATCTGCAAAATGCCGGCGTTGAACTGGGCCTGGTGGTCGGTGGCGGCAATTTGTTTCGCGGCGCAGCCCTCGCAGAGGCCGGGCTGGACCGGGTCACGGGTGATTACATGGGCATGTTGGCTACAGTAATGAATGCGCTGGCTCTGCAGGATGCACTTCAGCGTCAGGGTGCCCGCGCCGCCGTACTGTCGGGGCTGGATATGCCTCAGGTCTGTGATCGTTACAGCCAGCGCGAGGCGAGACGACGCATCGCCGGGGGAGAAATTCTAATTTTCTCGGGTGGCACCGGCAATCCTTTTTTTACCACCGACACCGGTGCCAGCCTGCGCGCACTGGAAATCAAGGCTGACTTGCTGATCAAGGCAACCAAGGTTGACGGCATTTATGACAAGGATCCGGTGAAGCATAGCGACGCCACTCGTTTCAGCTCGCTGGATTATGATCGTGTGATCGACCTGCGCCTGCAGGTGATGGATGTTGCGGCGATGATATTGTGCAACGATAATGCGCTCGATCTGGTGGTTTGTGACATTAACCGGCCGAGCGCCTTACTGGACCTGGCCTGTGGTAAATCAGTGGGTACTCGAGTAACCCGAAAAGAGGTATAAGCATGATAAAAGATATTCAGCAAGAAGCGAGTAGTCGCATGAGCAAAAGCATCGAGGCTTTCAAGGTTGAATTATCCAAAATTAGAACCGGCAGGGCGCACCCCAGTCTGTTGAATCACATCCATGTGGATTTTTATGGCAGCGATGTGCCCATAGGGCAGGCGGCCAACATCACCGTTGAAGATGCCCGCACCCTGGCGGTCACCCCCTGGGACAAGAGTATGGTGTCGATCATAGAGAAGGCCATCATGACTTCAGACCTGGGACTTAACCCTTCCAGTGCAGGCACAGTGATTCGGGTTCCAATGCCGCCGCTAACCGAAGAGCGGCGCAAGGATCTGGTCAAGGTAGTACGCGAACTCGCCGAGAATGCCCGCGTTGCAGTGAGAAACATTCGTCGTGACGGCAATAGTGACTTGAAAA
>CAXBMV010000805.1:0-1539 GCA_963976575.1 uncultured Gammaproteobacteria bacterium
TGGCTGGGAAGCCTCTGGCAGGCAAGCTACTGGTTATTGATAGCGGTTATTCCGCTGATATGTCTGGGCGTCTACGATATGTTGCAAAGAAAACATACCATCACCAGCATTTATCCTGTTATCGGTCACCTGCGTTACCTGTTCGAGTCTATCCGACCCGAAATTCAGCAGTATTTTGTAGAATCCAATTTAAACGGGGTCCCGTTCAGCCGTGAGTATCGCGAGCTGGTTTACCAACGCGCCAAAGGGCAGCAGGATACACGCGCCTTCGGTACCCAGTTCGATGTGTATCACCCTGGTTACGAGTGGGTTAATCATTCGCTCGCACCAAAGCATGTCAGCGAAGACAACCTGAAACTGGTCTTTGGCGGTGCCGAATGCCTCAAGCCTTATAGCGCTTCGCCGTTGAATATCTCGGCGATGAGTTTTGGCGCGCTCAGCCAGAATGCCATCCTCGCGTTAAATCGGGGCGCCAGCATCGGCGGTTTTGCGCACAACACCGGCGAAGGTGGCATCAGTCCGCACCACCTGAAGCATGGCGGTGACTTGATCTGGCAGATCGGTACCGGTTATTTCGGTTGCCGCGATGACAAGGGTAATTTTGACGAGACCCTGTTCACTGAGAAAGCCACCATGGATGCCGTTAAAATGGTGGAAATCAAGCTTTCCCAGGGTGCCAAACCCGGCCATGGCGGCATTCTACCGGCGATCAAACTGACCCGGGAAATAGCCGATATCCGCCATGTCCCCATGGGGCAGGACGTGGTCTCACCTCCCTCGCATACCGCTTTTAACTCCCCCACCGAGTTGCTTCACTTCGTCGACAAGCTGCGCGAGCTCTCCCAGGGTAAGCCGGTAGGTTTTAAGCTCTGCCTCGGCGTCAAGGAAGAGTTTCTTGCGATCTGCAAAGCCATGCTGGAAACCGGGATCACCCCTGATTTCATTACCGTAGATGGTGCCGAAGGCGGTACCGGTGCCGCCCCGGTAGAATTTTCCAATGCGGTAGGCACGCCCCTGCGCGAGGGCCTGGTGTTTGTGCATAGCGCGCTCATCGGTATCGGGCTACGCGATCGCATACGCATCATCGCCTCGGGCAAAGCCATCTCTGCGTTCCACGTGCTCGGCCTGCTGGCGCTGGGGGCCGATAGTGTGAATGCCGCTCGTGCGATGATGTTCGCACTGGGTTGTATTCAGTCTTTGAGCTGTAACAAAGACACCTGCCCTACGGGCATAGCCACGCAGAATCCAAACCGCTACAAATCCCTCGATGTGAATTTAAAAGCGGTTCGTGTCGCCAATTACCATGCTGCGATGATGAAAAACCTGGCCGAATTACTGGGTGCCAGTGGACTCGAGAAACTAAGCGATCTTCGCCCCTGGCAGATTCATCGACGCATAAGCGCGGTGGAAGTAAAAACCTATGCCGAGATTTACCCGGTTATTGCAGAAGGCTGCCTGCTCGATGATAAAACTGTCCCGGACAGCCTGAAACTTAGCTGGGCAGGGGCGGCGGCCGATCACTGGTAACCCGCACTGCTT
>CAXBMV010000806.1:0-1526 GCA_963976575.1 uncultured Gammaproteobacteria bacterium
GTTCGCCGCGCAATTAAAAAATGTCAGCTTCGAATTTTCCAACCTGTCGCGAGCACGCTTCGAAAAAAGTCAGCTGGAAAATGTAAATTTTTCGGGTGCCTATACCTACCAGACCCGTTTTGAAAATGTCGATTTGGGCAATGTGCGGAATTTAAACCAGGCGCAACTCGACATGGCCTGTGGCGATGCCCACACGCGCCTGCCCGAAGGATTGAAGGTACCGAAAGCCTGGCCCTGTACCGAGTAGGGCCTGGCGTTCCTGCGGGGAAGCGGATCCCCGCGTTTCATTGCTTTCTAAAAAGTGCTTACCAGCCGGTAGCCTGTTGTACGCCCTTACCCAGTTCAGCCGGTGATCTCACCGTATGCACGCCAGCCTTTTCCAGCGCCGCAAATTTTTCGTCCGCGGTACCCTTGCCACCGGCGATGATTGCGCCGGCGTGTCCCATACGCTTGCCCTTGGGAGCGGTTACGCCGGCGATATAAGAAACCACTGGCTTGCTGACGTTGCTTTGTATGAACTCGGCTGCTTCTTCCTCGGCGGTGCCGCCGATTTCTCCACACATGAGTATCGCCTTTGTCTCGGGGTCAGCTTCGAACAGGGCCAGTGCATCGATGAAATTGGTGCCGGGTATCGGGTCGCCACCTATGCCGATGCAGGTGCTCTGGCCATAGCCCAGATCCGAAGTTTGCTTCACGCATTCGTAGGTCAGGGTACCGGAACGCGAGACTACTCCGACCTTGCCGGCCATGTGTATCGATCCGGGCATGATACCGATCTTGCATTCGTCCGGGGTGATGATGCCGGGGCAGTTGGGGCCGATCAGGCGCGCGCCACTTTGCTCGACCGCGATCTTGGCTTCGAGCATATCCAGCGTGGGTATGCCTTCGGTGATGCAAACGATCAGCGCGATGCCGGATTCGGCCGCCTCGATAATCGAATCCTTGCAAAAAGCAGCTGGAACATAGATCACCGTGGCATCGGCTGCGGTCGCTTCTACCGCGTCGCGCACTGTGTTGAATACCGGCAGGTCGAGATGTGTCTGACCGCCCTTGCCCGGGGTTACGCCGCCAACCATTTTAGTGCCATAGGCGATCGCCTGTTCGCAGTGGAAAGTACCCTGCTTACCGGTAAAGCCCTGGCAAATGACTTTTGTGTTCTTGTCGATTAATACGCTCATTTTGCTTCTCCTACGGCGGCGACTATCTTCGCCGCGGCTTCGCCCAGATCCTGGGCGGCAATCAGGTTCAAACCGCTATTGTTCAGCAGTTCGGTGCCCTCGGGGGCCTTGGTGCCTTCCAGGCGTACGACTACCGGTACCGTTATATTCACTTCGGCGACAGCCGCAATAATGCCCTCGGCAATCAGATCACAACGCACTATACCGCCGAAAATATTGACCAGTATGCCCTTCACCTTGTCGTCGGAGAGGATGATTTTCAGCGCTTCGGCAACGCGTTCTTTGGTTGCGCCCCCGCCTACGTCGAGAAAGTTGGCCGGGTCGCCACCGCTGAGTTTGATGATATCC
>CAXBMV010000807.1:0-1524 GCA_963976575.1 uncultured Gammaproteobacteria bacterium
TAGGATTGCAACGGCTCGACCCGCGCTACCAGTCCACTGCGCTCGGCTTCCTGCGCATCCATCATGCGCCCGGTCAGGCACATATCCATCGCCTTGGCCTTGCCTACCAACCCGGTGAGGCGCTGCGAACCACCAAAACCCGGTATCGTACCAATGGTAATTTCGGGTTGGCCGAACATCGCGTTATCGGCGGCAATGATGAAATCACACATCATCGCCAGTTCGCAGCCTCCGCCCAGTGCGTAGCCGGCTACAGCGGCAATCACCGGTTTACGGCACTGGCTGATCGCATCGGCGCTTTTGGTCAGCCCGCCATCTTCGAGCATCTGCTGGTAACTCATATCCTTCATTTCGGTGATATCGGCACCGGCGGCAAAGGCGCGCTCGCTACCGCTGAGCACTATGACCGCGATCTCGGGGTTATTGTCGAGTTCGGCAAGCGCCACGGAGAGCTCGTCGAGCATTGCCTGGCAGAGCGCGTTCAGCGCCTTTGGGCGGTTAAACTTGAGTAAGGCAACAGCCTCGTGCTGTTCATATAACAGATGCTGGAATTCTTTCATGACTGCAATCCTTCATATTGAATAATCGTCTCGCGAGCCTGTTGTGGTACGCGCAGGCTGGCATTCTTCTGGTAGTCAAACCATACCAGCGTGGCGCGCGCACTCAGCGCCGGCTGCTGCGCTGAAGGCAGGAAAATGGCTGAATCGAAAATCATACTGCTATTGCCGATGCGGCTGATACGGGTTGCCACCTCGATTTGCAACGGATGGTGCACCTGCCCGAGGAAGGAAACCTTGAGGTCGGCAATGATTATGCCCTCGCGACTCGATGCCTGCATATCCATGCCGATCAATTCCTGCAGATAATCGAGGCGACCCGATTCAAGATATCGGATAAGAATGACGTTATTAATATGCCCCATCATGTCGCAATCACCCCAGCGCGTCGCCAGCGGGGTAAAGTAACGGAAATCTTCGCGCGCGTAAGCGATCTGTTCGATTTCTGCTGCTGGCACTACATCTGATCCGCGGCTATCGACATGACGCTGCGCGATCCTGACTGCAGCATGCGGCTATGAGACTCACTACGCGGCAGAATATGCTCGGCGAAGAAAAGCGCAGTGTTGATCTTGTTGCGGTAAAAGACATCCTCGTCACCGGCATCGATATGCGCCTGCGCGGCGAGCGCGGCGCGTGCCAACAACCAGCCGCCAAGCAGATGCCCGCACATCATCATAAAGTCGACACCGCCGGCACCGGCCAGATCTTCATCGACAGAAACCTGTTCAAAGAAGTAATCCCGGGCCTGGCGCGTTGCCTGCAAGGCGCTGCTAAAGCGCCCTGCGATCAGCGCAAAATCACCCTGCAAGCCTGACAATCTCTTTTCGAAGTCGCTTAATTCGGCAATGAGCTCGGTCAGGGCTGCACCCTTGTCGCGCAAAATCTTGCGCCCCATCAAGTCCAGCGCCTGAATACCGGTGGTACCCTCGTAAATAGTCAGTATGCGTGCGTCGCGCATGTACTG
>CAXBMV010000808.1:0-1523 GCA_963976575.1 uncultured Gammaproteobacteria bacterium
CCGGGATCTCCCGATGGCCCGGAATATTCGCCATCAAGTACCCCCGTGATAGAATCAAAAGCCCGTAATCTTCAAGGATGAAGAAATGGATGAAAAATTCCCCTGTGTTTACCTGTTGGCCAATCGGCCCCGAGGCGTTCTGTATACTGGCGTAACTTCCAATCTGGTCGCTCGAGTGTGGGAGCATAAGAGCAAACCCGTTGACGCTTTCACCAGAAAATATAATATTGACCAGCTGGTCTGGTACGAGGCTTGTGGTGAAATCTACACGGCTATAGCCAGAGAAAAACAGATCAAGAAATGGCGCAGGGCATGGAAAATAAACCTGATCGAATCGCAGAATTCCGAATGGAAAGATTTGTATCCTGAGATTGTTGGCTAGAGCGATTCTGGACTGCTATTTATAAAAACGTACCGTCATCCCGGAAGGCGCGAAGCGCCTGTCCGGGATCTCCAAACAGATATCGCGACATTCGTCGGGAGATCCCGGACGACAGCTGGGCTGTTTCCGGGATGACGTCTCTTTATTAAAAGTGTTCGGTATCCGCAGGATGACGATTCCTTTTTTAAGGGTATGCGGTGTCTGCAGGATGACGTTTCTCTTTTTCTAAGGATGTTTTGTTCTCGCAGGTAGTCGAGAAAGATAACTTTATTTACTCTGGAGAAAAACCAATGCCCCATATCATCATCGAATACTCCGAGGATGTCGCCGAGCAGACAGACATCGAGCAACTCATGGCAGCAGCACACGATGGCGCCATGGCCTCGGAATTATTCCCCGAATACGATATCAAGACGCGCGCACATGGCTACCATCATCACCGCACCGGGCAAACCCATGACTCCTTCGTCCACATCAGTCTGCATTTGCTGGACGGTCGTAACGATGCGCAAAAGACCCTGCTCAGCGAAGCAGTGCTGGCGCGAATCCTGCCATTGCTGCCGGAGGTAATCAGCGTCGGTGTCGAAATAATCGACATGCACCGCGCCAGTTACCGCAAGCGCGTGCTCGGCGGATAAGACAGCAGTTCAATCAAGCAGGCAGGCATTGCGCAGGCGCTCATGCGCTTCGGCATAGTCGACTTCGGCGAGACGGCCCAACATGTTCCAGGCTGGTTTTTCGCTGATAGCGAGATACTCGTTGTCGGGTTCGAGGCTGCGCTGGTAGGCGCAGATGCAGACACTCATGCAAAGGCGTATGCAGATCAGATCGAAAAGTGCGCTTATCTCTAAAGGCTGCAGCGCGAACGCCTGCTGATAACCGCGCAGTATCTCGCTGGCAACCGCCACCGGGTCGGACTGGTCCAGAATCGCGTAGGCCGCGGCCACGGCGACTTCGTTAACCAGCCAGGATTCGAGCATGTCGCCAAAGTCGATAATGCTGATCACGCGTCGCTGCTGATCATCGATTAATACATTATTGTCGTTGGCATCATTGTGGATCACGCTACGCCGCAAGTCCGTCTGTTGCGCCAGTACCCGCCCGCGAAATCCCGCCTCGAAATGCTCGATCAGCTGCCGTT
>CAXBMV010000809.1:0-1520 GCA_963976575.1 uncultured Gammaproteobacteria bacterium
TTTCCGGCCATGAATAAAGATCACGGCTGTAAGCCCACAGGTTGGGGTAATCGACGAGGCGACGTTTGCTGCAACGGTGCAGCAGGTAATAAACCGAATCGAAGCGAACCAGCGTCGAGAACAGGTTCACGTCGGCCTCGGTAAAAACGTCGCCAAACAGGAAACGCTGCCGTGACAATCTCGCCTCGAGCCTGTCCATCTGGCAAAAAACCCGATCAACTGCGTCGTCGTAGGCTGCCTGACTTTGTGCAAAACCGGCCTCGTAGACGGCATTCGAAAAATTAGCGTGGATATCGGCATTGAGCGCGTCGATTTCGTCGACCAGACTGGACGGTACCAGCTGCAAGTCAGCCGCGTCAGGTAGTGCATCGAATGCACGCTGTATGCGCGCCGATTCGTTGCTGAGAATACGCTGTTCGAGGCTGTCCCAGATCAGGGGTACCGTCACCGATCCTGTATATCCGGCATCGCTTTGGCTATATAACTGGTGCAAATGTTGAATCCTGTTATTGCTACCCGGCAGCTGCCAGTCTTTGCCTCCATTCACGGCATAACCCTGCAGCCTTGGCCCGAACGCAATCTGCAGCGGAATCCTGTCCTGCAAAGATTTCAGCCCGCGTGTGATCAAGGTGCGCTGCGACCACTGACAACTCATCGACGCGATCAGCCAGTAGCGGCCATGCCCCTGAGTCAATCCGTCGGCCAGTTCGGCGCTGATATCTCCCGCATAAACGCTACTGGCGCGATGATAACAACCATCGGCTATTTCGCGTTCATCTTCGCTCCAGCGACCCTCGATTAACATACCCATGCGTGATAACTCCTGTTAGATAAACTCACACTATGCTAGGCTTATTTATGTTTAATAAAAGCGATAATTAATCATATATGTGTGAGTTTATTTAACATATGCGTCGATTACCACCGCTCAATGCACTGCGCGCCTTCGAGGCCGTAGCACGCCTCGGCAACCTGCAAAAGGCTGCCACCGAACTGTGCGTTACCCACGGTGCGGTTAGCCGACAGTTGAAGCAACTGGAAAACTGGCTGGGCGTCAGCCTGTTCGAGCGCGAGCAACGCGCGCTGCGCCTGAATGCGCAGGGGCGCGCATACCGCCAGAGCGCGACAGCGGCATTCGACCTGATACACGAAGCCACCTTGAATACCCGCCAACAACGATCTGCACACGTACTGGGTATATCCACCACCCATTCGATAGCGAGCAAGTGGCTGCTGCCACGGCTGCCCGACTTTTCGCGAAAACATCCAAGAGTCGAAGTATGGATGACGCTATCGCAGCAACTGAGCGACTTTAGCCAGCCCGATGTAGATCTTGCTTTACGCATCGGCCAGGGTCCCTGGCCGGGCTGGCATTGCCTGCTGCTGAAAACAGATAGCCTGATCGCCGTGACCAGCCCGGCGCTGTTGCAGCACAGGCCGTTGCAACAGATCGTCGACCTGCAAAACTTTACTCTGCTGCACGATCAGGATCCGTCGGCGCAGTGGCGCCCCTGGTTACA
>CAXBMV010000810.1:0-1515 GCA_963976575.1 uncultured Gammaproteobacteria bacterium
TAATCTTGTCGCTTCGGCCAAGAATATGCCCGACACCCTCGAAACGCTTGCCAGCCATGGCTACGTGGTGGCTTCGATAGAACACACTGGCAATAGTGACGCCTGGTACCAGGCCGACTGGCTGGGCAGACGCCTGGGCTTGCCGATTGGCCCCAATCCCAACCTGGGCGCCAATGGCAATATCCTGCAACGCACCCTCGACGTGAGTTTCGTCATAGACTCGGTACTCGACGGCATGCTCGATCAAAAAACCGGGATGCCCTTCAAAAAGCGTGTCGACAAGAAAAAAATTGGTGTGCTCGGCTTCTCGCTGGGTGGCATGACCAGCCTGGCCACCGTAGCCGGCATAGGCTCGGCCGATCGACCCGCAGACCGCCGCGTCAAGGCGGCCTTCATGGGTGGCGGCTCCAACTATGGTCTTTTGATGGATAGCGATGACTACGCCAACGCGAAGGTACCGCTACTGTTTTTCGGTAATGACACCGGTATTGTTTACGACAGCTTCAACCAGTTCAGTGGCAGCAAGTCGAAGTACATCGTCGATGTCGCCGACTACAACCACCACGTCGGTGGCTACCAGACCAGTTGGTGCCAGGATTTTCGCAACGCCTTGCTGGCGGTCAATCCAGACGTTTTCCCAGGCGTATTCTTTGGTGGCGCCGCGGGCATGGATCCCTCGGATGTTGCCGATTATTTGTTCGCCGCGACCTTTTATTTCACCTACACCGGCAGTCGACAGTCCGGTGTGTTTGACTATTGCGAAGCCTCTGATTTCGATGGCATCAGCGACCAGCAACTGGTAGCAACCCTGTTTGGCAACCCGGATATACTCGCGGTGAAAGACGAATTGCTTGCCTCCATGCCGTTGAAGCCAGAAGCCTCGATCGCGGAAGTCACGCGCCTGACCAACTGGTACGCGGTATCTTTCTTCAACAAATCGTTGAAACACGGCAAGGGCTACCAGCGTTACCTGAATGATTCCCGCGATAACCAGCGGCGCAACCCCCTGGTCAAGTTGGTACGCGATTGCCAGAAGGAAGATCCCCAGCCGCTGGATCTGCTCCCCGGCGACAGGATCAGCTTCACCCCGGTTGGTGATTCCGGGTACGAGGTCAGCCTGGTATCGGCTTCCGAGTTTTACGACCAGGGAACGCAACTGCTCAGCGTGAGCGGTGGTGGCACCAGCACAATCAGCGCACCGGGGTTCAGTTTCCCCGTGCCCGGCATGAATGAGCCGGTGAACAAGCTGATCGTCAACGAGAATGGCGTGATTACCACGCGAACTTCGGCCGATATCGACAACATCGATGACAATGGTTCGCCCTGGTATATGAAAGGTCATATGCTGCTCAGTGGCCAGTTCGTCATAGGCGCGTTGATGAAAAATCTCAACAGTTCAGCGGCCGGAGCGGGCGTTTATGGCTATCACGATGCCGACTCGGACCGGGTAATCGTGACTTACCGCGATATTCCAGCCTCCGGAACCAGCGCAGCCAATAACTTACAGGTGGTGAT
>CAXBMV010000811.1:0-1514 GCA_963976575.1 uncultured Gammaproteobacteria bacterium
TGCGGTTGCTCAGCACCTGCGCGTTGCCACTACGCCAGGTCGAATAAATCGACCAAACCATAAACAGAACCACCAGCAGTAATCCGGGTAATACCCCGGCGAGGAATAACCGACCGATGGAGGTTTCGGTCGCTATGCCGTAAACAATCATGGTTACCGAAGGCGGTATCAATATGCCCAGCGTGCCACCCGCAGCGATGGAACCGGCGGCAACATCATCCGGGTAGCCGCGCTTGCGCATTTCCGGGATACCCATCTTGCCGATCGCCGCGCAGGTCGCGGGCGAGGAACCTGACATGGCCGCAAACAGGGCACAGGCGCCAAGGTTGGACATGATCAAACCGCCCGGAACCCGCGTCAGCCAGCGCTCCAGCGCTTCGTATAAGTCAGCGCCGGCACGGGTCGAGGCAATCGCCGCACCCATGATGACAAACATGGGAATCGACAGCAGCGCAAAACTGTCTAGCTTGCCGAAGAATATTTCCGGCAACAATTCCAGGGAACGCATGCCATCGAAAACCAGCAGGAAACCGGCCGAAACCACCAGCAGACCCAGGGCGACCGATATGCCGGAAAATAAAACCAATATGGTTAAAATCCCGACCAGTAAACCAAGCAGTAAAGGATCCATTAATGCCCCTCCTCGAGACCGAAGGGTTTATCCACGCGCGTGATAACCGCGAACAGGTCGGCGAGCAATTGCAGCAGGAACAGTGCAAATCCGACCGGCAGGCTGAGATAGGGTATCCACAGGCGCACACCCCAGACGGTGTCCGACTTCCAGTTGCGCGACCAGGCTTCGTGCCAGAAGTCGAATCCGTAGTACAACATGATCACTACCATGGCGATGCTCAGACAAAGCGTGAACAGCGCCAGCGCATACCTCGCCTTTATCGGCAGCATCAACGGCAACAGGTCGACGTTGACATGACCACGCAGCAATTGCACATAGGGTAGACCCAGCAAGGTTGCGCTTATCATCAGGTAAACCACCGCCTCGGTCTGCCAGATGGTGGAGGCGATCATCGCATAGACGACGAACTCGGTCTGCCAGATGGTGGAATGGTTGAGTACGAAGCGCACGAAGATCATTTCGCAGGTAATCAATACCGCGAACACAATCATGGTGGCAGAAATCCAGCCAGCCAGACGCGATAGCCGCGCGATCAAATTCAGCAACGGATTGTTGCCATAGTTTGCCTGCAGGGTTTCATGCTGAGTAGACATGCTCGAATAGCCCTCGAGGATTAAAGCATAGAGTGAAAACCGCTGGTGACCCGCAGCGGGTCACCAGCAACTATCTGGATTACTCTACCGACAGAGCCAGGTCCAGCAGCTTCTGACCACCGGGGACACTGGAAAGAAACTCTTTATAGGAAGACTGCTTGGCCAGTGCACGCCACTCATTGAATTCCTCACGGCTCATGTTGGCGATCTCCACGCCGGCATCACGGAATACCTTGACCGAGTTGGCATCCTGCTTCTTGGCCTCGGCAAGATAGAAAGCCTGGGCT
>CAXBMV010000812.1:0-1513 GCA_963976575.1 uncultured Gammaproteobacteria bacterium
GCGTTGCCTGGCTGTATTATTCCGATCGCCTGCTCGAATTCCCGCTCGGCGTCTTCGGCATAGCGCTGGCCACCGTGGTGCTGCCAAACCTGTCGGAGGCACATTACAAGCAAGGCAGCGACCATTTTGCAAAAACCCTGCGCTGGGCGGTGCAGTTGTCGCTATTGATCGCGCTACCCGCCATGCTCGGTTTATTCCTGCTGGCTCAACCGATCCTCGCGACCTTGTTCGAATACGGTGCCTTCGCGCCGAACGATTCACTGATGGCGGCCTATAGCCTGATGGCCTACAGCCTCGGCCTGCCCGCGTTCATTTTGATCAAGATCCTCGCTAACGGTTTTTACGCACGCCAGGACACGCGCACACCGGTGCGCATCGGCATCCAGTCGATGGCCCTGAATATGCTGCTCAACGTCGTCTTCGTCGTCGCCATGCTGGACGCCGAGTTCGTCGCCCCGCATGTCGGCCTGGCGCTGGCAACCACCGCCTCGGCTTATTTCAACGCCTTTCGCCTGGCGATGAAACTGCGCGACGACAATGTCATGAGCAAGGATGCCAGCTTCGCCCTTCCGCTGCTGCGCATCTTGCTGGCCAGCGCAGCAATGGGTTTGTTGATCGTCTTCCTGCTGCCGGCCTTCGACGTATGGAGCGACTGGCGCTGGCACGAACGCCTGTTGCAGCTGGCGCGGATCATCCTGCCGGCAGTCTTCTGTTACGCCTTTATGCTCTGGATAATGGGCTTTCGTCGCCAGCACTTTGTTATCTGATAATCGACTATGAAACTCATCCGCGGCCTCTACAATCTGCCCGACAACTTTCCCGCCAGCGCGGTAACAATCGGTAACTTCGACGGCGTGCACCGTGGCCACCAGCAGGTATTGCAGCAATTGAAGCGCGTCGCCGCGAAGCAGTCACTACCCACCGTGGTGATCATTTTTGAACCCCAGCCGATCGAGTTCTTTGCCCCCGACAAGGCACCGAAACGTCTGGCTCGCTTCCGCGACAAAATTTCCTGCCTGAAGGCGCAACAAATCGATTACCTGATTTGTCTGAAATTCGACGCGCGCCTGGCTGGACTGGAAGCCGGCGAATTTATCCGCCAGATACTGCTGGATGGCCTGCACACCCGGCAACTGGTCATCGGTGATGATTTTCGTTTCGGCAAGAACCGCCAGGGTGATTTCGCGCTGCTCCAGCAACAGGGTAAGCAACATGGATTCGAAGTCGAACACACCGAAACCCTGCTGGTTGATGGCGAGCGCGTCAGCAGCACGCGCATCCGCGAGTGCATACAAAACGAAGATTTCGAACAGGCACGCCGTCTACTCGGTCGCCACTATTCTCTTTCCGGCAGGGTCGCGCACGGGCAAAAACTGGGCCGACAGCTGGGATTCCCCACGATTAACATCAAAATGGGCGACAAAACCCTGATTGTTAAAGGAATATTTGCGGTTCTGGTGAAAGGTATAGATAATCGCCTGCTACAGGGCGTTGCCAGCATCGGCACGCGTCC
>CAXBMV010000813.1:0-1513 GCA_963976575.1 uncultured Gammaproteobacteria bacterium
CATGGTCGCCATGGCGAGGCCGGCGCCATTCACCATGCAACCGATGTCGCCGTCCAGCGCAACATAGTTCAGATCCCATTCGGCGGCGCGATTTTCGCGTTCGTCTTCCTGGCTCTGATCGCGCATTTCCACCAGATCGGGGTGACGGAACAAGGCATTGCTGTCGACATTGATCTTGCCGTCGAGGCAGAGCAGGTCGCCGCTGCCGGTAATTACCAGCGGGTTCACTTCAACCAGCGCCAAATCTTTTTCCATGACCAGCTTGCCCAGTCCAGTCAGCAGTTTGGTGAATTGCTTGATCTGGTCTCCGGCCAGTCCGAGACCGAAGGCGAGTTCGCGGCACTGATAAGGCATTACACCGACCAGCGGGTTGATGGTTGCCTTGAGAATTTTTTCAGGGGTTTCGTGCGCCACTTTTTCAATCTCGACACCGCCTTCTGTGGAAGCCATGATGACGACGCGCCGCTTGGAGCGATCCAGCACCACGCCAAGATACAACTCATTGGCGATATCGCAGGTTTCCTCTACCAGGATTCGGTTGATCGGTTGACCGTTGGCATCGGTCTGGAAAGTCACCAGGTTGGTACCGAGCATCGAGCCGGCCCATTCTCCGGCGGCCTCGGCACTATCGACGATCTTCACACCGCCGGCCTTGCCGCGGCCACCCGCGTGCACCTGAGCCTTCACTATGACCTTGTCACCCTGCAGCGACTTTGCCGCTGCCACGGCTTCGTCGGCGGAAAAGGCAACCTTGCCATTGGGCACGGGCAGGCCGTAAGCGCGGAATAATTCCTTGGATTGATATTCGTGTAAGTTCATCAGACTTCTCTAGTTTTAATGTTCGTAAAATGGATACAGGCGCTAAACGCAGTATCCTTTAATTCAGCTTCAATGGTTACGGCGCAATGAATTACTCGGGTATTTTGCCTGTCGCTGCCAGTGTTTCGGCGGTCGTCAAATTCGCGGCTGCCTCATCATAGCAAAACGGGCCGAACAGTTCACCGCGATTAACCTGAGGAGAAACCGCGATACCTAGCGGCCACTGCAACTATCGGCCTTGGCCTGTACACGTCGCACAAAGCCCTCGGTATCGACGACTATGCGTTCGTGGCTACCGCTGCCTATGGTCTCGACTTCGTCGCTGGCAGTCAGCTCGAATACCAGTTTGCGACCCTTCACTTCACTCAGCAGGACTTTCACCGTTACCTGCATGCCTACGGGTGTCGCCGCCGTGTGATTGATTTCCAGACGCGTACCCAGCGACTGGCTACCCGCGGGTAGCGAGCTCTCCACCAGTTCCAGCGCGGCGGCTTCGAACAGATTGACCAGCACCGGTGTTGCCAGTACCGGTGCCAGACCGCTACCGACATGCGGCGCGGTGTGTTCTTTCTCTACTATACGGCGATGCGTGACACTGATTCCCGGGCGGATGTAATCGTTCAACTCCATCGGCAATCCGGCCTAGAACAGCCCTTCGACCTGGCCATCTTCGTTGAGATGGATGTTATCCGCC
>CAXBMV010000814.1:0-1504 GCA_963976575.1 uncultured Gammaproteobacteria bacterium
TACCGTTTTCCGAACGCCACAAGGCAGGTTCGCCACTGGCGCCGGCCGCGATGGAGTAGGTCACGGTCTGCAATTCAAACATTGCCGCATCGGAGCCATAGGTTTGTGACAGGCAATGCGCGTTACCACCCTGGCAGTTATCCGGGTTGAAGTTGCCGGGTGATCCACTACCGGTATTATGTACAACCGCATTCTGACTCGCGTTTGTGCTGTTCGTCGTATTGGTTACCTGGAATATATCGGCGCCGCGGCAATTGCTCACCATGACAATATCGCCAGGCACGATTCTATTATTGGCAGTGACATGAAGCATGGCCGAGGTCGACACGTTATAAGGTGGGTGCACGTTCACCTGGTTGGGTTTGGAGCCACGCATAGTGACGCTATCAGATCCATTCAGACCATCGTTATCGGTGCCTTCAATGGCGCCGCGCAGAACGAAGTCATAAAGGGCAGGATCGTAACCCGGGCCGGCTGGATCGAGGTTGTTGACGATGTTTTCGGTATCTTCCGGGTCGAAAGTTGCACAACCCCAAAACCCGGCCATGCGCAAATCCTGCGTCATGGTGTCCATCGCAAAGCGGCCGTTTTCCTGGACGCGAGAAATTGCATTGGTAAAGGAGTAAGAGGCTTTATTGCCCACGTAGACCTGGACGATGCCGCCGAGCAGAAACAGGCTGATTACCAGCGCAACCAGCACTTCGACCAGGGAAATACCGCGTTGCTGTTTATTCATATTCATTGGACTAAAGTCACCGTGTAGCAGGTTAAATCCGTTTGCGGATTGTTGCCGCAACCGGTGCCGGTGGCGCCGGTGCCCTCGTCATCCCACATTACCTTGATGACAAGCTGGGTTGCATCACCGTCTATCATGCCGCGGCCACCGGGTAAATTTTCAACATGTCTGGTCCATTCGTCTGCATCGGAGGTTACCATTTCGACATTATTACAGGCTGACCCCATGCAATCCTGTGAGTATCCGGTGCTGGTATCTATGTCGGCATAGCTAGCAAACTGGCTGATGTTTGCGCGAATGCGGTCGGCCATGTTATAGCCTATCCAAACCGCCTGGCTGTGATTCATTGCGCTGGCGTTTTGTGACATCGAGGTGACTTGCAGGGCAGCGATGCCGAGCAGGCCGATAGATATGACCAGCAGCGCAATCATCGATTCAATCAGGGATACGCCCTGTTGTTGTTTGCCTAGGTGCATGATGCGCTCCCTCCTTGTCTGACTCGGCCGGTATTCGAAATGGTGATGGATTTCATGAAGGCAGCGCCACGATCATCACACAAGGAAAAACTGCCTGTCGAATTGGGTGCAAAACCACGCTCGTCGTAAGTGACCACGCTGCCGGCAGAGCTGACCAGCGTGTTGTCCCCTGTCAGGGGTTGGTGCTGGCGCAGCAAGTCTTCACCGGCGGAGAGGTCTCCGTTCTGGTCGTTGTCGACAAAAATGATCCAGCCTTCCGCCCAGTCGGTCGAGTTGCAGGAAGTTAATGTAC